>SVPN01000028.1 GCA_015065805.1 Oscillospiraceae bacterium
GCTGTCGAGCGAATGCGAGACTGAGGGAGAGAAAAACTTTGACTACCCCTCCGTCTTTCGGCTACGCCGAAATCCACCTCCCCTGACAAGGGGAGGCAAGGATTCGCTTCGCTTCTTATTCTTCCCCCGGTAGAACCGGGGGTTTATTTCCACACCTAAAGGCACCAATAAAACGGGGCTGTCACGAAATGTGACAGCCCCGTTTGTTATATACGATCAGAACAGAATAATCAAAAACTGCGATACCAGCACCACCGCAATGAGCGCGATCGGATAAGTCGCGGCATAGGCGGCGGCAACATTTTCCGTGCCCGCCACGCTGATCAGCGTGCCCAAAGCGGGAGTTGAGGTCATACCGCCCGTGATCGAGCCGAGGTTGTTGAACAAGCTGAGCTTGAGCACATACTTTGCAAACAGGAAGCCGACGATCATCGGCACGATCGTCATAAAGATGCCGAACACGAAGTACACGGGATCGAAGATCGCCACGAACTCCGCGCCGCCCGAAATGCCCGCACCGATGAGAAACAGCATCAGGCCGAGCTCACGGAACACCTTGAGCGTCTGCTCCTTGGGCATCAGGCTGATCTTGCCGATCTTGCCGAAATGACCGAGAATGAGCGCCGCAAACAGACAGCCGCCCGTGGTCGTCAGCGAAAACGTACCGAACGCGATCTTGCCGATAAAAATGCCGATCACAGCGGCAAGCATAAACGGCATAAAGCCGAAGCTGTCCATCTCGATGAGCTTTCCGCCATCGGTTGCTTTCTTACTGCCGTCATCCACAACCGTCAGTTTTTCGCGCTCTGCCGCCATATCCGCCTTGGTGATCTTCGGAATCAGCTGTACAAACAGCACCACGCCGACCACACCGAAAATATACGCGATCGCGTAGCCTGCCGACACGACAGCTTCCAGCTCCGCGCCGACCGTCTCCTTTGCCGCTGTAAAGGCGGGCGTGGAGGTCAACGCACCCGACAGCAGACCTGCCACCACGGCGGTGAGCTCCTGCGCACTGCCTCCCAGACCCATCGCTCTGCCAAGGAAGATACAGCCGACAGCCGTCAGACCGCCCGTCGCAATGATGATCAGTCCGAGCAGGACATAGGATTTGAAATTCTTTTTCATATTGCCGAAAAAGCGCGGACCGGCGATAAAACCGACCGAGGTCACAAACAAGATCAACCCCAGCGTTTCCACAACACTCAGCAGACTCGCAAGAGAGCTCTTGCCTGTTGCCGTGTCGATAAATTGCGCGTCCAGCACAGGATACAGCACACAGCCGAACACCAACGCGACCAGAAACACGCCCGCGGTCTCCAGCGCCACACCTTTGATCGTGATGCGCCCGAGGGCGTAGCCGACCGCCGCGATCGCCACGACGCAAAAGAGCAGAAAGGATACCCCCGTGATGGAAAGTGCGCCACCGAACAACGTCATAACATTCGCCTCCGTCAGATGCTCTTGAGCTTGGTGTAGTTGGGCAGGAGTTTCGGAGAAACCGCCTGCGTGTCAATGCCCGCCGCGGCAATTTCGTTTTCAAATGCCGCCACGTGGTCAAGCGTCAGCGCACCGAGGGTGGTGTTTGCCGCCGCTTTTGCCGCGTGGATACCCGCGCTTCTGCCGAACACGATAATGTCCAGCAGTGAGTTGCCCATCAGGCGGTTTTTGCCGTGGATACCGCCGACCGCTTCGCCTGCCACAAACAGGTTTTCGATGTTCGTGGTCATACCGTCGGGAGTGATATCTAAGCCCCCGTTCTGATAGTGAAGCGTCGGATAGACAAGGATCGGCTCCTTGCGGATGTCGATGCCGTATTTCATAAACATACGCATCATCGCCGGGATGCGCTTTTCGATCGTGCCCTCGCCGCCGATCTGCTCGATCATCGGGGTATCCAGCCACACAGCAACGCCGTTGGCAGTCTCAAGACCGTTGTTGCGGTCAGAGCACTCGCGGATGATGGACGCGGCGGTGACGTCACGCGTCTCGAGCGGATGCATAAACACCTCGCCGTTTTTGTTGACGAGCTTGGCACCGAGCGAACGCACCTTTTCGGTGACGAGTGCACCGAAGATCTGCGTCGGATGCGCCGCACCCGTGGGATGATACTGCAGGGTTTCGGCATACAGCAGCTTGGCACCTGCGCGGTAGCCGAGCACCAGACCGTCTGCCGTCGCGCCGTAGTGGTTGGAGGTCGGGAAGCCCTGATAATGCATACGGCCCGCGCCGCCCGTTGCGATGATGACGGTCTTTGCCTTGGCGACAAACAGCTCTTTGGTTTCCATATTCATCAAAACGGCACCTGCCGCTTTGCCGTTCTCATCCAAAATGAGTTCGATTGCCGCCGTGAAATCCACAACGGGGATCTGACGGTTGAGCACCTCATCGCGCAGGGTGCGCATAATTTCCGCACCCGAATAGTCCTTTGCCGCGTGCATACGCTTGCGGGAAGTACCGCCGCCGTGGGTGGTGACCATCGTGCCGTCGGCCTCTTTATCAAATTCCACGCCGAGGTTTGAGAGCCACTGAATCGCTTCGGGTGCATCACACACGAGCTTTGCCAGCAGATCGCGCTTGGCGGCAAAATGACCGCCGCCGAACGCATCCACAAAGTGGATCGCAGGCGAATCATTGGGCTTATCCGCTGCCTGAATGCCGCCCTCTGCCATCATCGTGTTGGCATCACCCATACGCAACTTCGTGACGATCATCACGGAAGCGCCCGCTTCGTGCGCTTCGATCGCCGCGGAAGTACCCGCGCCGCCGCCGCCGATGACGAGAACATCGACATCGTAAGCGGGTGCTGTCAGATCAACATCCTGCGCCGTGATGCGGCTGTGCGCCTGCAGCATCTCGGCAAGCTCGTGAGGTACCTTGTCGCCCTTGTTCGGGCCGATCTGCAACACCGCAAATTCCTCTTCCTTGTAATCGGGATGATAAGTAGCGAGAAGAGTGGTTTTTTGCTCGGCGGTCATACGCGCAGGCTCTATGGCGATGTTGTTTGCACGTGCCGCTTCAACGGCCGCCAACGATTTCTGATATTGATCGGGATACATGGTCGCTCTCCTCCTTACTTCTCAATTTCACGGGTGTTGTAAAGCTCTTTCATCTCGTCAATGGGCTTGCCCATCAACGCTTCGATCAGCTCGGTAAACGTGCCGTCTTTAACCTCGCGCACACGGTCTTCCAGGTGCTCACAACCGGGAGCGAGATATTTGCCGTTGATACGGCGGGCAAGCATCGCCACCTGCGGATGCGAAATGCCCGCGGGGCAACGCGACGAGCACATACCGCACATCACGCAGTCAAATGACTCCTCCGCACATTTCTCAAAATCGCCGCGCTGAGCATAGGCGATGTACTGCATCACATTGAGATCCTGCGTGCACGCCTTGGTGCAGGCGTTACAGCCGATGCAGGCGTAGATCTCGGGATAGAGCTGCATCATCACCGCTTCGGTGGTCGGGATCGTCTCAACATCGTACACCTGCTTGACAAGCGGGAAATACGGAAGCGTCGCGATATACATATTGTCCTCGACGGTCGTCTGACACGCCAGACAGGTCTTCAGCTCATTCTGACCCTTGATGCGGTAGATGGTCGCGCACGCTCCGCAAAAGCCGTTGCGGCAACCGCAACCGCGCACCAGCTGATAGCCCGCGTATTCCATCGCGGTCATAATGGTCAGGTTCGACGGGACGGTATATTTCTTACCGAACAGAAAAATGTTCACCGTTTGTTCCATTGGATATTCCTCCTTAATACTCATCGGGCAATTCGTCAAGCTCATCGCAACGGAACACGGGGCCGTCCTTGCAGACATATTTGGCACCGACGTTGCAACGACCGCATTTGCCCACGCCACACTTCATACGAAGCTCTAACGTGGTATATACCTGCGTCTTATCGAAACCGAGAGCAATCAGACCTTCAAGCGTGAATTTGATCATAACGGGAGGGCCGCACAGCACCGCTGTTTTGTCGGTGGAAAAGCCGAGCTCCTTGACGAAATTCGGCACAAAGCCGACGTGACCGTCCCAGCCCTCCTGCGGATTGTCAATGGTCAGATGCACCTTGACGCCCGCATCGTTCGCCCACTCGCTTATGATCTCTTCATAGTCGAGCAGATCCTCTTTCGTGCGAGAACCGTAGACAATGTCGATATCACCGTAGCGGTCGCGGTAATGGCGGCAGTAGTTGATCACCGAGCGCAAGGGTGCCAGACCCACGCCGCCCGCAATAAACAGCATATTCCTGCCCGCAAACTCATCGTCCACGGGGAACGGTCTGCCGTACGGGCCGCGGATAGTGATCTGCTGACCGACTTCGGCTTGGTGGAGCCAGTCGGTGACACAGCCGCACTTTTTGATGGAAAACTCCATATACTCCTCGTTCGTCGGCGAGGAGGTGATGGAAAACATCGCCTCACCCACGCCGGGGATGGAGAGCATCGCGCACTGTCCCGGACGGTGATCAAATGCTTTTTTGCCGTCGGGGGTAACCACGCGGAAGGTTTTGATATCGGGAGTGTCGATACGCACATCGGTGATCACGCCGATCTGCGGGATCAAAGTATCTTCGCGGTTCATTCGGCATTCCCTCCGATCGTTTTCATCACTTTGACAATGTTCATCGAGATGGGACATTTCGACAGACATCTGCCGCATCCCACACAGCTGAACAATCCGTCGTTGTTTTCGGGATAGTACACGAGCTTGTGCATAAAGCGCTGACGGAAGCGCTCTTTTTGCGTCAGGCGGTTGTTGCCGTGTGCCATTCTGGTGAATTCCGAATACATACAGGAATCCCAGCAACGGTAACGCACAACGCCGCTCCCTGTGTTAAATTCTTTGATATCGTAGCACTGGCAGGTCGGGCACACAAAGGTGCACGTGCCGCATCCGAGGCAGGTCTGCGACAGCTCCTCCCACGCGGGGTGATCAAAAAACTCTTTTGTCTTACCGCCGCCGAAGGCATCGGTCTTCAGGCCCGCAAGGGGCAACTTTGCCAGGATCGTTTTGGTCTTTTCCTGTTGGACTCTGACCGCTTCATCGGAAGTCTCCTCGGTCAGTGCTTCGATCTCGTTAAGAAGCGTCTCACCCTTATCGGTGTTCGCTTCAAAATACACCGCATCCGCGGTTTTCCACGCGGTCACATCGCCTGCAGGCGCAGTAGCATCGATGCCGAAGGTGCCGCAAAAGCAGGTTTCCGACGGACGCGAGCACGCCAGCGACACGATGATGCCGTGCTCGCGGCGGGACGCATAGAAGCTGTCCACGGGCTCGGAAAGGAACACGCGGTCGAGAATGTCAAAGCTCCTGACATCGCACGCGCGCACACCGAAGATGACGAAATCCTCCGCTTCTTTGCGGATATCGATGATCTCGATGGATTTACCTTCGGTTTTGAACGCCATCAGGTCTTCCGTCTGCGGGAAGAAGAAATCCTTGGGACTGCGAACGGTGTTGAGCTGTTCACTCCATTCCACACCGTCCTCCCACTTGGTGTACACCGCGTTGCCGTCGGTGCCGTCCACGGGGAGATACAGCGTTTTGGCGGAGGCGATGGCGGCAAACACGTCGTTCATCTTTTCGAGAGCGCATTTACGCATCACAATCCCTCCTTGTGAGAACGTCGGTTGCTTCGGGGTCATCAAGCGTATAGTCAACGAGCGGAGCAAGTGTGCCGACCTCGGCACCTGCCTGATACTCCCCGTAGCACTCGTTCATATCCTTGATAAACTTGCGGTTGAGCAGGTGAAGCGGAATGTTCTGCGGACATACGCGCGAGCATTCGCCGCAGTCGGTGCAACGACCTGCCACGTGGAACGCGCGGATGATGTGGAACATCTTTTCCTCAAATTCATTGGCGGGGGCTTTGTTTTCCACGCCCGACTGCGGGTTGTCGAACACGCACTTTTCGCAGGTGCACGCCGGGCATACATCGCGGCAGGCATTGCAACGGATGCAACGCGACAGCTCATTTTGCCAGAAGGCAAAGCGCTCGTCGGGCGTCATCGCCTCCAAGCGCGCCACCTCATCAAAGCGGGCGGAATCGAGCACCTCTCCCTCCTCGCCGATAAGCTCATCGTAGGCAACGTGCTTTTTGCTCTTGCAGTTTGCACAGCGTTCTTCCAGCACATCGGCAAGATTGACCGAAACAGGCGCTTCGCTATACAGCGTCGTCACGCGGATCGTTTCGCCGCAGTCGATGGCAACAATACCGTCACCGCTGATCGCTTTCACTCTGTCAATGTCCGCCATCCCCTGACAGGGAATCGCAACGGCATAGACCTTTTCGCGATCAAAGCGATGCTCGGTAAGAAGCTGATTGAAGCTATAGGTATCGCACGGCTTGAGAAACACAAGGATCTTGCCGTCGATCTTTTTGGTATGTCTCACCAAATATTTGGATACATTCGCGCCGCAGAAATCGTTGAACACAAAGGAGGCTTTCAGCTCCTCCTCACTTTCAAATACCGCAGGCGTGATGTCATAATCAAACTCACCCTTTTTCCAGCCTAAAACCGCCCGGACGGTACCGTCAGCCAAAAGAGCGGCGGCTCTGTCGATGAGCTGAGAAGCGGTTACTTTTTGCATCGCAGATCCTCCAATCTCTTGTTCGGCCCGAGGGCGGTGACCTTTTCCACAAAATCGTTCATCGTTGCGGCAAACTTCGCACCTTCCGCCGCGGACACCCATTCCACACGGGTGCGGTCGCGCTCGATGCCGAGATAGTCGAGCATCGAGAACAGCATCGCCATACGGCGGCGGGTGTAATAGTTGCCCGAGGTATAGTGGCAGTCACCGGGATGGCAACCGCACAGGATCACGCCGTCCGCACCGCGCTGGAATGCGCGCAGGATAAACATCGGGTTGACACGGCAGGAACACGGCACACGGATGATCTTGACTTCGGCGGGATAGTTCAGACGGTTGTTGCCCGCAAGGTCAGCGCCCGCATAGGAGCACCAGTTACAACAGAACGCCACAATCAAGGGCTTGAATTCGTTGTTCACTTGCATATTGCATCCACCTCCGCCATAATCTGATCGTTCTTAAAGCCGTTGAGATCCATCGCGCCCGACGGACACGCAACCGTACAGCAACCGCAGCCCTGACAGACTGCCGGGTTGACCTTTGCCACGCGGCGAATCGCCGTTGTGCGGTCGGGCATACGGAATTCCTTCTCTTCGTAGGTGATCGCGCCGTAGGGGCACACATTCGCGCAGGACGAACAGCCGTTGCACATAAGCTCATTGGAGCTTGCGACGCACGGATTGCCCTTGAGGCGGTCTTTCGCCAACAAACCAATCACCTTTGCCGCTGCCGCACCCGCCTGCGAAACCGTTTCGGGGATATCCTTCGGTCCCTGACAAGCGCCCGACAGGAACACGCCTGCCGTGGGGCTTTCCACGGGACGGAGCTTCGGATGCGCTTCGGTGAAGAAATCGTTGGTGTCCATGCTGGCTGTCAGCATCGTCGCCAAGGGACGAGCGGATTTGTCGGGCTCGATCGCCGCGGCAAGCACCACCAGATCGGCATCGATATGCAACTGCTTGTTGTCCAGCAGGTCGGATGCCTGCACCTTCAACACGCCGCTTTCGTCAGGCGTGACCTTGCCGACCATACCCTTGATATATTTCACGCCGTATTCCTCGACAGCCCGACGGTAGAATTCGTCAAAGTTCTTGCCGGGAGTACGCACATCGATGTAGAACACGTACACCTCGGTATCGGGGTATTTGTCGCGCACCAGCATCGCGTGCTTTGCCGTGTACATACAGCAGATCTTGGAGCAATACTCCTTGCCCTTTTGCGCGCACGCTTCACAGCGCGAGCCGACGCACTGCACAAACACGATGGTGTGCGGATGCTTGCCGTCGGAGGGACGAATCAGTTTGCCCGCCGTAGGGCCGGCGGCATTCGTCAGACGCTCGAATTCGAGCGAGGTGATGACATCCTTCGACTGATTGTAAGCAAACTCGTCAAACTTGTCCATCGAGATGGGATTGAAGCCCGTGGCGACCACGATCGCGCCGTATTTTTCCTCGATATATTCATCCTTTTGGGTATAATCAATGGCGCCTGCCGTGCACACGCGTGCGCAAAGACCGCATTTGCCGTTCTTGAGCATATTGCAGTGGTTCGGGTCGACGGTGGCAACCTTCGGCACTGCCTGCGCAAACGGAATGTAGATCGCAGGGCGGTTATCCATCCCTAAGTTGAACTCGTTGGGGATCTTCTTCATCGGACATTTTTCGACGCACGCACCGCAACCCGTGCAGATGTCCTCCTTGACGAAACGGGCGTGCTTTTTGATGGTAACATCAAAATTACCGACAAAGCCCTTGACCTCGTGCACCTCGCTGTAAGAGAAGATGCGGATGTTCTCGTGCTGGGCGGCATCCACCATTTTCGGGGTGAGGATACACGCCGCACAGTCAAGCGTCGGGAAGGTTTTGTCAAGCTGTGCCATCTTGCCGCCGATGGTGGGCTTCTTTTCGACGATGTCCACCTTGAAGCCCGCATCCGCGATATCGAGCGCGGTCTGGATGCCCGCAATACCGCCGCCGATGACCAGCGCGCGTTTGGTAACGGGCGATTCACCGGGCGTCAGCGGTGCATTGAGATGCACCTTGGCAACCGCCGCCTTGCCGAGAATGATGGCTTTTTCGGTACCGACAGGCATATCCTTATGCACCCACGAGCACTGCTCACGGATGTTGGCGATCTCCACCATATACGGGTTGAGACCTGCCGCCTGCGCCGTTTTGCGGAAGGTGGCTTCGTGCATACGCGGCGAGCAGGAGCACACGACGATGCCCGTCAGGCGATGCTCGGCGACCGCCTCCTTGATCATATCCTGTCCCGCCTGGGAGCACATATATTGATAGTCGGTGGAAAAGACCACACCCGGCTCGTGTCCGAGTGCTTGAGCAACGGCTTTTACATCGACGGTGCCGGCAATGTTACTGCCGCACCAGCATACAAATACGCCGATTCTTTGCATGGCGCTTTTCCTCCTTTATTTGGCATATTTACGAAAGGCACTGACCAGCAGCTGTTGCGGGGTGTCCTCATCAAGCATCGCGGGAACCGCTTCCGCCTTCAGGCGGTTCGCACCCTTTTCGCGGATGGCGGTCAGGCGCACCGCTTCGATGAGCTTGGCAGGCTCGACACCGCGCGGGCAACGCTCCACACACGCCATACAGGTCAGGCACATATACAGCGATTCGGACTTGAGAAGCGGCTCGATATCGCCGTTTTCCACCATCGCCACAAACTGATGCGGATGGTATTCCATCTCGTCATACGCGGGACACGTTGCCGAGCATTTGCCGCAACGCATACATTTTTTAGGGTTGACACCGCTCATACGGGTGATCTCATCACGAACCCATTCGTTATTCATCCGTGTCACCCTCCTTTACGCCGAATGCCTCAGCGAGCAATTCCGTGAAATACACAACGGGGATGTCCGCGCCGTTCTTCATCAGGTTGTAGCGGCACAGCGGACACGCCGTGATGATCATATCCGCTCCCATCGCCTTGGCATTTTCAACCACCGCGTTGCTCTTTTTCTTAGCAAGGGCGGGGTTTTCCATCGACACATAGCCGCCGCAGCATTCGTTGCGGTTGGCAAACACCACGGGCTGTGCGCCCAGCACCTTCACGAGATCCTCCATAATCGTGGGGTTCTCGGGATCGTCCATTTGCATCACGCCGCTCGGACGCAGAAGCAGACAGCCGTAGTAGCAGGCGATCTTCTTACCTTTGAGAGGGTTAACAACCCGCGCTCTTACGGCATCGTATCCGACCGCATCACGAAGCAGTTCTAAATAATGATACACGGTGGTTTCGCCGTGATAGCCGCCGTCCTCGCCCATATAGGCGTTGACCTTCGCGGCAAATGCGGCATCGGTCTGCATCGCGTGGTTGGTCTGCTTGACCACGTTATGGCAAGCGGAGCACACCGTCACAAGGGGTTGCCCTTTGTCAGCGGCATCTTTGAGCAGACGCACCGATGACAGCTTGGTGGCAACCTCACTCTTCGCGCTCGTAAACACACCGCCGCAGCATTGCCATTCTTCGGGTTCTTCCAAGGTCGCGCCAAGCAACGCGGCACAGCGTCTCGCATACGCATCGAGGGTCTTCGCCTTATTCTTCAGCGTACAACCGGGAAAGTAACTGAACTTCATCCAAAAGACCTCCGTTAAACCATCTCTTCGGGGTGAAATACTTCGTCAAAACGCTCAGCCGTGAGGAACCCGAGCTCCACACACGCCTCTTTGAGCGAGATATTGTCTTTAAAGGCTTTCTTTGCCGTTTTGGCGGCGTTTTCATAGCCGATGTAGGGATTGAGCGCGGTGACGAGCATCAGCGAGTTGTGCAGATTGTGATGCATCTTCTCTTTGTTTGCCTTGATGCCGACCGCACAGTTCTTGTTGAAGGACACGATTGCCTCGGCAAGCAGACGCGCCGACTGCAGGAAGTTGTATACGCACACGGGCATAAACACGTTGAGCTCAAAATTGCCCTGCGAGGCAGCAATGCCCACCGCCACATCGTTACCCATCACCTGCACAGCGACCATCGTGACCGCTTCGCACTGCGTGGGATTGACCTTACCGGGCATAATCGACGAGCCGGGCTCGTTTTCGGGAATAAAGATCTCCCCCAGACCGTCTCTGGGGCCCGAAGCCAGCCAGCGCACGTCGTTGGCGATCTTCATCATATCGCAGGCAAGTGCCTTGATCGCGCCGTGTGCAAAAACGAGCTCATCCTTAGAGGTGAGGGCGTGGAACTTGTTTTCCGCCGTCACAAAGGGCTTGCCGGTGATGGCGGCAACCTGAGCGGCAACCGCCGTATCAAAGCCCTTGGGTGCATTCAGGCCCGTGCCGACCGCCGTGCCGCCGAGTGCCAGACCGTAGAGCGGGTTGACAGCAAGCTCGAGCAGCTGCACATCGCGTTCGAGGCTCGAACGCCAGCCGCTGATCTCCTGCGAGAACGTGATCGGGGTCGCGTCCTGCAGATGCGTGCGACCGCTCTTGACGATCCCTGCATTTTCCGCTTCAAGACGCTTGAAGGTTTCGATCAGGGTATTGGCTGCGGGGATCAGCTTATCGGTGATCGCCAGCACCGCCGCAATGTGCATCGCGGTCGGGAACGTATCGTTGGAGGACTGGCTCATATTGACATCGTCGTTGGGGTGCAACAGCTTTTTGCCGAGGATCTGATTGCCGCGGTTGGCAATGACCTCGTTGGTATTCATATTCGACTGTGTGCCCGAACCCGTCTGCCACACAACCAACGGAAAATGATCGCGCAGTGTGCCGTCGATGACCTCATCGCACGCCTTGCAGATGGCGGCGAGCTTCTCATCGGTCATCTTCTCGGGACGAAGCCCGTGGTTGGCGATCGCCGCCGCTTTTTTCAGAATGCCGAACGCGTGAATGATCTCAGCGGGCATCGTTTCAATGCCGACACCGATCTCAAAATTTTCGTGACTTCTCTGGGTCTGCGCCGCCCACAGACGGTCGGCGGGCACCTTCACCTCACCCATCGAGTCGTGTTCAATGCGATATTCCATAGTTGTAAACCGCCTTTCTTAAATGTTGATGTTGCCGATGACCGCTTTCAGGCTGTCGGCACTGCGATGCAGAGCGGTGATCTCCTCGTCATTAAGCGGCAACAGGATCTTGCTGTGTGCACCCTTGTTGCCGACGATGTTCAACAGGCTCAGGCACACATCATCGATGCCGTATTCACCGTGAAGCATCGTCGAAACGGTCATCGTGGTATCGATACCGCCGAGCAGGCATTTGCAGATATGTACCACCGACATCGACACGGCGTAGAATGTCGCACCCTTGCGCTCGATCACGCGGGCACCCGATTTGCGCACATACTCTTCGATTTCTTCTTTGTTGAATGCGGGATACTGCACAGAGGTCTGCACCGCCTTGCTGTAGCCGTCGATCGGGACATTGGAAATGTTGGCAAGCGACCACGGAATGAACGAGGAGTCGCCGTGCTCACCTAACACATACGCGTGTACGTTGCGCTGGTTGATGGAATAGTATTCCGACAGGCGCGAGCGCAGACGCGAGGTGTCGAGGATCGTGCCCGAACCGATGATGCGCTCCTCGGGAAGCCCCGAATACTTGCAAAAGGCATATGTCAGTACATCGACGGGATTGCTGACGATGACATAGGTGGCGTCGGGAGCATAGCGAGTGATCTCAGCAGATACCGTACGCAAAATATCCACGTTTGTCTGCGCCAGATCCAAGCGGGACTGACCGGGCTTTCTTGCCACTCCCGACGAAATGATCACAATATTGGAGCCGACCGCATCCGCATACGACCCTGCGTACACCGAGCAGGGATTGGAGAACGGCGTACCCTGACGGATGTCGAGCGATTCACCGATCGCACGCTCGCCGTTGATATCGATCATCACGATTTCCGATGCCGTGCCGTTGATTGCCAGTGTATACGCGATCGTGGAGCCGACACTGCCCGTGCCGATAATGGTGATTTTGTTCATACGATCTCCTCATTTCTGTTATATTACAAAGACGGAAACGCTTCTTGTTATGCGATTGTTAAAAATTTAACAATCGCAGCTTTTTACATTATATCACAGAAGAAAGCATTTTTCAATCCCTTCTTCGTTATTTTTTTAACAAACTTTACAGTTTATTTGTTTCCCACAAAAAAGTGCCCCTTTTTCCCGAGAATTATGGCCGATTTCAGGCTTCATTCACAAGTTTTCCCGTGATGTGCTCCACACGCAGTTCATAGCACCGCGTTGCCTTGGCATAGGCTTGGATCTCCGCTTCAATATATGCCTCGTCGTCGGTGAATTTGCGGCTCAGGCAGCGATACACCTCATCGGTCTGCACGGGGTCCTCCACGATGTGAAGCGTACCGAACACGATTACACTGCGGATGTTCAGCGCCCATTCGCCGTCGTTGCGATATCCCTCATCGTACACACAAAACGATACCTTGTTGTTCGCCGCGACGGCATCCGCCTTGTGTCCGCTTTTGCCGCTGTGAAAATACAGGTATCCGTTTTTCTCGTTATACCAGAAATTGATCGGCACACCGTACGGGTATCCGTCGTCGCCGTGAACCGACAGCACGCCCCGCTTTTCCCTTTTGAGGATCTCCGTGATCTGCGCCGTGTCAAGCGCCTGCTTCTTTCGTGTGATCTCGCGGAACATCGCTGTTCCCTCCTGCCCGTTTAAATTTCAAATGTCTCACAGCTCATCCCGATCGATGGCTTCGTTTTTATAAAAATACAGACGGTCACGCTCGGAAATCTCCCGCAACACCCTGCACGGATTACCGACCGCCACCACATTGTCGGGAATATCCCTTGTGACGACACTGCCTGCACCGATCACCGTGTTTTTCCCGATGTGCACTCCGGGCACTACAACCGTATTCGCACCGATCCAGACATTGTCCCCGATGTATACATCCTTATTATACTGCAGTCCGCGTGCGCGAAGCGCGGGATCAATGGGATGGTTGGCGGTGGCGATCGTGACGTTCGGTCCGAACATCACCTGATTCCCCACATAGATGTGGCCGTCATCCACCAGCGTCAGATTCGAGTTGGCGTATACACCCGAGCCCATATGAAGGTGAGCGCCGCCCCAGTTTGCGTGAAACGGCAGTTCGATGCAGCAGTTGTCCCCACACGCGGCAAACACCTCGTGCATATATGCCTGCTTTTTCTCCTTCTCGGACGGTCTGAGGCGGTTGAATTCCCACAGCTTCTCCTGAAACGTGCTTTGTTCATTGAGGATCTCGGGGTCGGCGGGATCGTAGATCCGTCCCTTGACCATTCGTTCGTATTGTGTCATTGTCTTTTCTCCCCCACGTTTAGTTCTCGTCGGGCGGTTGCCCGTCGTGTGCCGCCCGGCGACATTCCGTCGCTCACAGCGTATGCCTGCGGCTCTCTTGTCCATTGAAACCGACGGATATCCATCATATGGAAGCCCTCCCGATGAATTGAAAATGCAAACGCAACCCTGCTGAACAGCAAGGTTGCGTGTATGGTGTTTACTATACAATTAGGCTTTCGCGCCGTTGACCGCCAGATAGTTCTTGATGCGGGTGACGTTTTCTTCGTTTGCGGGATCCTCTTCCAGGTACTCGATGATGTCGTAAACATCCACGACCGAGTACACGGGGAAACCGAACTGCTCCTCGATCTCCTGCATCGCGCCCTTATCAGACTGACCCTTTTCCTTGCGGTCCACCATAATGAAGGTCGCGATGACCTTGGTGTCCTCAAGATGCGAGAGGATCTCCATCGATTCACGGATCGCCGTACCGGCGGTGATCACATCCTCGATGATGACGATCTCTTCGCCCGCCTCGGGGACATAGCCGACAAACGTGCCGCCCTCGCCGTGATCCTTGACTTCCTTGCGGTTGAAGAAGAACGGCACGTTCAGACCGTTCTTGGACAGTGCCACTGCCGCCGAGATGGACAGTGAGATGCCCTTGTAGGCAGGGCCGTACAGAACGGCTTCCTTCTTACCCAACTTGTCAAAATACGCCTTGGCATAAAACTCGCCCATCTTGGTGATCTGATCACCGGTCTTGATCATACCGGCATTGATAAAATACGGGATCTTGCGGCCGGATTTGGCGGTGAAATCGCCGAACTTCAGCACGCCTGCACCCTGCAGAAACTCAATAAACTCTCTTTTGTAAGCTTCCATGATTGTTTCTCCTTTGCGAGTCTTATTGCGCGTCGATCGTCGAGATCGTCAACGTAGTCTCCTCAAGCACATCCAGCAGTGCCGCAACCGTGTCAAGCGAGGTGAACATCGTCACGTTGTACTCGGTGGCAACCTGACGGAGCTTAGCACCGTCGGTATCGCTGTTGGAGCCGGGATTCTTGGTGTTGATGAGGTACGCGATGTGACCCTGACGCAGAGCATCGGGGATCTCGTCACTGCCCTCGCTGATCTTGGTACGCACGTGGGTGCGGATGCCGTGTTCCTTCAGGAATGCGGCCGTACCCGCCGTCGCTTCGATGTTGAAGCCGAGCTGATAGAAGCGGCGGATCAGCGGCAACGCCTCCTCCTTGTCCCTGTCAGCGATGGTGCAGAACACGGTGCCGTAATTCTGCAGATGCATACCCGATGCCTGCAGTGCCTTATAGACGGCACGGGTCATTGTGCGGTCGTAACCGATGGCTTCACCGGTGGATTTCATTTCAGGAGACAGATACGCGTCCAGACCGCGGATCTTGTTGAAGGAGAAAACGGGCGCTTTGACATACCAGCGCTCCTTCTCATCAGGATAGATATCGAAGAAGCCCTGCTCTTTCAGACTCTTGCCGAGAATGACCTCGGTGGCGATGTCTGCCAGCGAATAGCCCGTTGCCTTCGAGAGGAACGGCACGGTACGGGACGAACGCGGGTTAACCTCGATGATATACACATTGTCGTGTCCGTCCACGATAAACTGGATGTTGAACAGACCCACAATGCCGATACCCAGACCCAACTTCTTGGCGTATTGCAGGATGATGCCCTTCACCTTGTTCGAGATGGAGAACGGCGGATACACGGAGATGGAGTCACCCGAGTGAACACCCGTGCGCTCGACCAGCTCCATAATACCCGGGACAAACACATCGCGGCCGTCGCAGATGGCGTCGATCTCGACCTCGCGACCCTGGATGTATTTATCGACCAGAACGGGCTTATCCTCATCGATCTCAACCGCGGTCTTCAGGTAATGGCGCAGCTGCTCTTCGTTGGCAACGATCTGCATCGCACGGCCGCCCAACACGAAGGACGGACGCACCAGCACGGGATAGCCGATCTCCGCCGCCGCGGCAATGCCGTCTTCCATCTTGGTGACTGCCTTGCCCTTTGCGCGGGGGATGTTCAGCTCGTTGAGCAGGTTTTCAAACGCGTTGCGGTCTTCGGCGCGGTCGATGGCGGCACAATCGGTACCGATGATCTTCACGCCGCGGTCGTGCAAGGGCTGTGCCAGGTTGATCGCCGTCTGTCCGCCGAGCGACGCGATGACACCTTCGGGCTTCTCAAACTCGACAATGTTCATCACATCCTCGGGAGTCAGCGGCTCGAAATACAGCTTGTCGGCAGTGGTGTAGTCGGTGGACACGGTTTCGGGGTTGTTGTTGATGATGATCGCTTCGTAACCCGCGTTTTTAATGGTCATCACCGCGTGAACGGTCGAATAGTCAAATTCGACGCCCTGACCGATACGGATGGGACCTGCGCCCAGCACAATGATCTTTTTGCGGTCGGTCAGACGCGACGCATTCTCACCCGTGTAGGACGAGTAGAAATACGGAATATACGCACCCGTATGGCAGGTATCCACCATTTTGAACACCGGGAACAGGTTGTTTTCCTTGCGCATATTGTACACGTCAAGCTCGGTGCACTGCCACAGACGGGCAATATACTTATCCGAAAAGCCCATTTTCTTGGCGGCGGTGAGGATGTCCGCATCCTTGCGCACACGCAGCTTCTCTTCCATATCGATAATGTTTTTAATGGCTTCTAAGAAATACGGCGTGATCATCGTGATCTCGTGGATCTTCTCCACCGACACCCCGTGATAGATCAGCTCGGCGATTGCAAAAATGTTATCCGAGCGGAACTCCGTGATGTATTCCAGCAGTTCCTCCACGCTCATATTGTCAAATTTCGAGAGATACATATGGTTGGCACCGATCTCCAGCGAACGGATGCCCTTGAGCAACGCTTCCTCCAGATTGGAGCCGATACCCATAATTTCGCCCGTTGCCTTCATCTGCGTACCCAGCTTGTTGGTAGCGGACGCAAACTTATCGAACGGGAAACGCGGCAGCTTCGCAATAACATAGTCAAGCTTCGGCTCAAATGCCGCATTGGTGTTGGCGATCTTGATGTCCTCAAGCGCCATACCGACCGCGATCTTTGCCGTCACGCGGGCAATGGGATAACCCGATGCCTTGGAGGCAAGTGCCGACGAACGGGACACGCGGGGGTTGACCTCAATGAGATAGTACTTCGAGGAATGCGGATCCAGCGCAAACTGCACGTTACAGCCGCCCTCGATCTTCAGCTCCTTGATGAGCTTGATGGCGGAATCGTTGAGCATCTTTTCATCTTCGGGGCTGAGCGTCATAATCGGTGCTACCACGCAGGAGTCGCCCGTATGCACGCCGACGGGGTCGATGTTCTCCATACCGCAGATGGTGATCGCGTGGTCATTGGAGTCGCGCATAACCTCAAACTCGATCTCCTTGTAGCCCTTGACGGATTTCTCGATGAGCACCTGATGCACGGGCGACAGGTTGAACGCGTTCACGCCGATCTCCATCAGCTCGTCATCGTTGTAGGCAAAACCGCCGCCCGTACCGCCGAGGGTAAACGCGGGACGGAGCACAACGGGATACCCGATGCGGTTTGCCGCCGCCTTGGCCTCCTCCAGCGAATAGGTGATCTCCGAGGGGATAACGGGCTCGCCGATCGACTCACAAAGTTCCTTGAACATCTCGCGGTCCTCAGCACGCTCGATCGACGCACTGGATGTGCCCAGCAGCTCCACACAGCATTCCTTGAGAACGCCTTTCTTTTCCAGCTGCATCGCCAGGTTCAGACCTGTCTGACCGCCGATACCGGGGATAATGGCATCGGGACGCTCGTGACGGATGATCTTCGCCACATATTCTAAAGTCAGCGGCTCCATATACACCTTATCGGCAATGATGGTGTCCGTCATAATGGTGGCAGGGTTCGAGTTGCACAGCACGACCTCGTAGCCCTCTTCCTTCAGCGCCAGGCACGCCTGCGTACCGGCATAGTCAAACTCCGCCGCCTGACCGATCACGATCGGGCCGGAGCCGATAATCAGAATTTTTTTGATGTCCGTTCTCTTTGCCATATACATATCCCCCTATTACCTTACAAGTTGTCCCACATCCGTTCAAGCGGACGCTTCGAGGCATTTGTCGTTTTATTATAGCACAGTATACCGCACTCGTCAATCGAATTATACACAAATTTGCACGGATTTTTGCGCACAAATTTGCACGGATTTTGTGCATCGGCAGGTTGATATTTTCACAGCATAAAGCCTTCACAGCCGACGTGCGGGGAGTTCCTGCTCAAAAAAACCGCTCCGCAAAAATGCGGAGCGGTTCGTCATCTTTACAGTTCGCTTGACAGGCCGTTGAGGAAGTAGAACAGCGAAGTGGCATCGTTCAGATCCACCTTACCGTCGCCGTTCACATCCGCCGCAAGGAGCTTGTCGCCGTCAAGCGCGGCAAGTCCGTTGATGTGATAGAACAGCGCCGTCGCATCGTTCAGATCCACCTTGCCGTCTAAATTGACATCGCCGAGCAGATAAAGTGTCACATCCTGCGTCACGTCTTCCTCCCCGACAACCACGGTATAGGTGCCGACGATATGTCCCTTTTTGATCACCTTCAGGGTGTACGTGCCTGCGGCAACGCCTTCAATGGAATACGCGGCGTTATTGCCCTGCACGACCACCTCATAATCGGCTTCGGAGGATCCCTCGGCGATCAGCCGGAGATACATGTCATCGGTGTCACTGCCACCGCTTGTCGCCATGCCGCTGACGGTAACGCCGGGGGCATCGCCCAAAACGGGATATTCATCATCCTCGCCCTGCGTCCAGTGGCCGTTATCCAGCAGTGCCAGCACCGTGCCGTCGGCAAACTGGTCGGCGTTCTTGGCGGTAGTGCCGTCCAGCACATCTGTCTCGCTGTCGGCAAGGTAGTAGCAGTTTTCGATCGTAGCGTAACGATCGATGAAACTAACGATGGAATCGGCGTCACCCACATTGTGGCAATAGGTAATGGAACAGTAGCTATAGGGCCTTGCGACGATGCCTGCACCGTTTACCGAGCCCGTGTTATAGCAGTTTTTAACGGTTGCTCTCAGTTGAGAGACAATACCTGCACTGCCTTCTCCCTCGATATCGCCTTCATTCCAGCAGCGGATGACACTTGAGTCCCCGTACACATAGCTGACAATGCCGGCAGGATCGTTCACGGCGCTCACATTGCCCTTGTTACAGCAGTCCCGAATGTTTCCATTGTACAGTTCGCCCGCGATGCCGCCAGTGTAGATTAGCACATCGTCAGATCTGGTATTTTTCACAGTGGCCTCGTTTACACAACCGATCACATATCCCCCGTCCTCAGTGTACCGGGCTACCTTACCTGCAATACCACCAATATCTCCCTTGGTATAGCCTTTCACAAGACCTTTGGTGGTGCAGTTGCGGATCACACCTTGATTGCGTCCGGCGATGCCGCCGATTGTATAGGTACCATTGGTGTCGTCGGCGGTTACAGTTCCATCAAAATGGCAGTTCTCCACAGTGCCGTCGCTCGACACCATACCAGCGATACCACCTGCATCGTAGGTAGACTTCTCACGGGGGGCACCGATGTAGGTGTCCTTCAAAGTCAAATTGCGCACAATGCCGCCATCATTGATGTAGCACCCAAAGAACCCCGCATAGTAAGTGGAGTAGAACGCGGTGTCAATACCTGGATTGTAGTAAATACCGCTGATGGTGTAGTCCTGACCGTCAAAGGATCCCTTGTACCCGTTTGCCGGAGCGATCGGTGTCCACTGCGCAAAGCCTGAGGTGCCGTTGAGTTCTCCATCCTCCGTGAGCAGCTCGGGATTGACGGTAATATCATTCATCACAATTGCACAGGCTTCACTTCGCTCCACGGTAACGCCATCCGGATAAGAAGCGGTGCCGTTAACGAATGCCGCAAACCAGTAAAGCTCGCCGATATTGGTGATTTGGAAGGGATTGCCTGCTGTTCCGCTGCCTTCGGGGCGTTCAATGGAGGTGTCCGGCATTACTCGCTCGCAGGTGAACTCGAAGTTGATGACCATATTTTCGTAGATTTGGCTGTACTCGGAAATCGTCCAGGTGTAAGAGTCGGCGTCAAGTCCGGTGAGTGCTACGGAAATATCCTCTTTCGCGGCGAGAATAGTGTCGCCGTAGAGGTTGATCTTCGCCTTGAAGCGGTAGGTGTGACCGATTTGGAACACATCCCCGTCGCTCATTGCCAGTTCAGGCTCTCCGCCGGTGATGTCATACCAATAGCAGATACCGAGGGTGTAGCCGGCATCCGCAGGGACGATGCAGCCCCACTTATAGGAGTAATCCGCGTTATCGATGGCAACGCCTGTGGAGGGCTTGGTCATGCCATTGATGACGATATGATCAATCTGAGTTTCATAAACGGGAGCAAGAACGACGTCGCTGTAGTATACCGTATAGGTAGTCTCGGCGGCATCGTAACTGCCGAACCAACCGTCGCCGCCCGGAGAGGTGATTTCGATCTCAGTCCAATAGCTGAACACCTTGCCCGCGGGTGCAGGGTCTGCCACGATGTAGATCACCTGATCCTCTGCCGCCGCCGAGATGGGTATAGTATGTGCCTCATCGGCGTATGCCTTGCCGTTTTCAACGGTAATGGTATGAAGTCCCTTGTATGCGGCATTGACCGTGATTTCGGTTCCTCCGGGCACTGTGTAAGTTTCACCCGGCTGATATGTTTTGTTGCCGATCTTCCAACCGGTGAAGGTGGAGCCTTCAGGCACCGTTGCGCCGAATTCGGCAAGAGTCTTGAAGGTATAGATGCCGCCGTTGAAGATCTTTTCCGTTACGGTCTTGCCGTTTGCGGTGATCGTCAAGTTGGAATAGCTTGTGAAGCCGGAGCCGTCACAGTAGATGTCAAGATCCTCGGTGACGTTTTCTACGGTATACACGCCGTTTGCATCGGGGGTTACAAGATCGTCGTTGACGAAAACCTCGAGCGCGTCGGGATCGGTAAGCTCGTAATAGTCATCGGGCTCGATGAGGAAGGAAAAAGCCGCTCCCTTCGTCACCGTGAACGTACCGTCCACAGGCACCACCGAGCATCCCGCAAGAGTATTGTCATAAACCTCTACGGGGGCGGCAACCTCCACCGACGGGCTGACAAACCACATATCGCCGTAACCGGCCGCCTCGTATTGATCATCCAGCCATTCAGCCGTCCAGGACGTGCCGTTGACCTTCAGTGATGTGCTACTCTGCAGGGCATAATACCTCCTGTCGGAAAAACATACCGAGTTCACCATTATTTGCAGGCGATAGGTGCCTTTGGTAAATGTCGGCTTTGTGTATGACTGCCAGACTTCATCAAAAGCGTTGTATCGCTGCCAGCCGATTGTAACGATAGTAACGTTACACTCCGTCGGATTTGTCACGGTGAAAACAGGAACACTGACCGTCGCACCAAGCAGCGGCACCGTCAATTCATCGCTCTGTGCCGTCACCGAGCCTATGTCGCCCATTTTGAGGTAATCCGACGCCGAAACGGACACCGCCATCGGCAAAAGTCCGACAAGCATCACCATAACGAGCAGGGTGCTCAAAATTCGTTTGGAAAGCGTGTGTGTCATTATGTCCTCCTCCTTCGGATAAGCTGACGGGAGTCGAACCCTTTACGCCTGCAAATGAAAATTTTGTGTGATAGATCGCCTCAAAACTTGAAATACGAGAGTATGTCTGCGTTTTGTCGGCTTCCTCTCACACGAAAATTTTCAAATTTGCAGGTCGGAGAGTTTCTGCCGTCGATTTATTTGTGCGGGGAAGTGCGAATTTGCCGCAAGGCTGGCGCCTTGCAAAAATGAGCGCAAACCCGCACGGATACAAGCGACGAACGAAACCGTAAATGGTTCGATTCCCGTCAGCTTAGGCGTTAAACTACAATTTTCCATTAAAACTGTACCATATAAAAGCAAAAATGTCCCCACCCCTTTGCCCAAAAAGGGTGGGAAACGCCGATATTTTTCAAAAAAATGCACCCACCGTCCGTATCACACGGACGGCGGGTGCATTCTTATTCACTTTGTGCGGTTTCGGTAAGCCGCTTTTTCTCGTCTTCCACGAGCTTGGTGATCCACGCCGATTCGGAGGGCTTGAGAGACTCCTCGCCCACCACCGATTCATCGGCAAAGCTGTCAAATTGCTGTTGCTTTGTTTTCAGAAGCTCCAATATCCGTTCGTCGATCGTGTCATCCGCCAGCAGACGGTACACCAGCACATCGCGCACCTGTCCCATACGGTAAGCGCGGGCGATGGCCTGATTCTCAATGGACGGCTTGATCTGCGGCTCGCAGAATATGATGACACTCGCGCTTTGAATGTTCAGTCCCGTACCGCCCGCCTGCACCTGACTGACCAACACGGCACCGTCCTGCGCCTGACCGAAGGCATCCACGATCTCCTGGCGGCGTGCGGGCGCGATCTCGCCCGTGATCGGCTCCATACAGCGATCTCCCAATAACTGTGTGACCTTTTCAAGCGTGGAGCGGAAGAAGGAAAACACGATCACCTTGCGCTTTTGCTCCTTCGCCTGCTCACACAGCTCTACAAGGCGTGCCGCCTTAGAGGACAGATGCAGATCGTCCACCTGCCACGATACCTGACGGATCGCCATAAAGTTCCCCGACAGCACCGCATCCCGATAATCCTTCTTCTCCTGTTCCCCGAGATCGCACCACTGTTCCTTTTCGGTCAGCTCGGGCAATTCCTGAAGAACGTTGTCGCGGGTGCGGCGCAGATAGACGGGAGCGAGCTGTAAACGGAACTGCTCGGCGGTGGAAAGGAATTTGACATCCTCCAGTTCCTTGGCGATCTGCGGTTGCAGACAACTGACAAGGAAGCACATTTCCTCCACGCGGTTTTCCAGCGGTGTACCCGACATAAACAGCACATACTCGGTTTTTTCAAGCAGTGTCAGCAACGCCTTGGTGCGTTTCGTGTCGGGATTTTTCACATAGTGTGCCTCATCGGTCACCACCATGGAGATTTTGAATTTTTCAGGCAAGGCAAAGCGACTGATCGACTCAAAGGTCGTCACCGCCACACCGCCGTTTTCACGCCAATGAAGCAGGGCGTCCTCGTCGTTCCCGTGAACCTTGGTGACCGAAAGTTCGCTGAATTTCTGAATCTCACGGCACCAGTTGATCAGCACACTGGCAGGGCACACCACCATAAAATGGCTTTTGCCTTCGGCGGCAAGTGCCACCATCGCCGCGATCGCCTGAATGGTTTTGCCAAGGCCCATTTCATCGCCGAGCAAGCATTTTTTCTGATGCACGATGTATTTTGTGCCGAACAGCTGATAGCTGCGCAGGGTCGCTTTCAGATGCTCCAAATTCAGCGGCTGTGCTTCGATCTCCGCCGCCAACTGCGCGGGCAAACCGCCTGCCGATTCCTGCTTCTCCCAGTCGAGCCCTAACGTTTCCAGCTCCGCATAATACAGCGGTGCATTCGCGCGAAAATCCGTCCAGTAGACATCAGCAGAGGCGTTGAGCATATCCTCCCACGCCTGCAGTCCGCTGCCGAATTCCCCGTCCAGTCGCGTGCGGAGCTTCTCCACTGCATCCACGATCTGCTGTCGGGAAGCGGACGAGCGGAACAGCCACGTAAAGCCGTTGCACGCCTTTTGCGCCAGTGCCAGCTCCTGCTGTAACGGCTTGTGGTGCGCCTGATACAAGGCTTTTCCCTGCTCGCGCAAGGTTTTGGCGTGCACCCGCACATACAGCGCTTTGATCAGATCGTCATCCACCTGCGCGGGATTTTGCGACTGAAGGCGGACACGGAGCGTCTCTTTGGTGTTTTCCTTGATCGACTTGACCGTGTCAAGGATCTTTCTCACCGATTGCTCGCCGAGCCCGTCGATCGCGCAAAGCTGCTGAAAGCTTTTTTGCGACAGCTGCCACACATTCGTGATACCGCGATCACGCAACAGTCCCACGCGAATGCCTTGCTTGCCGCGGTTGATGTGTTCGACATCCATCTGCTCAAGTGCCGCACGGAAACGGTCATCATACAGCGCCTGCGCGGCTTTTTGCGCCGCCTTGCGTTGCTCCTGCTCCGTATTTTGCATTGCGTGCAAGCCCGCATCGATGCGGGTCGCCTGCGCGATCAACGCCTTCACATCCGACGATTGCGGGCGTGTGATTGTCTCTTTTGCCATATAGTGCGCATCCTTTCCGAGGCGATAACGGATTCTCGTTTTCGTTCTTCACAAATCCATATTTTCATCAGTATATCACATTTTCTTTTAAGACGCAAGAAACAAGCAGACCCTGATGAACCGAAAAGGGGCTGTCGCGTTAAGGACATTTTGCACAATTCTCTTGGCTCCCCCTTTGGGGGAGCTGTCGAGCCGACAGGCGAGACTGAGAGGGTTTTCAACAAAAAAGCAATGCTTTTACTCGGTGCTT
>SVPN01000029.1 GCA_015065805.1 Oscillospiraceae bacterium
ATGCCGCTGATGAGATGTCCGAGCGGCGGTAAAACGAGCGGCAGCACAGCAACCGCGTAGTTGCTCTTTTTGCTTCGCCAGAACACCAGTGCCATCGCTATCAGGACAATGACGGTTGCCCAGCACGCGATGAGAAGCTTATTGCTTGTAATAACCATTGTATATGTCACTCCTTAAAGGTACAAACACAGTATTGTTATCATTGTACCGCGAAGTGACGGGTTTGTCAACCTAAGGCTTGACTTTCACGCAATCTTCAGGGGTGTATTTGATATAATTGTGAATATACAACTCATAAAAGAAAAAACGTCTGTCTCGTTTGAGACAGACGTTTTTGGTTTGCGATTAGTCGCTGATGAAGGGCATCAGAGCGATCTGACGTGCACGCTTGATCGCAACCGTAAGGTCACGCTGATGACGGGCACAGGTGCCGGTCACGCGGCGGGGAAGGATCTTGGCGCGCTCAGACACAAAGTTGCGCAGACGAGCCACGTCCTTGTAGTCGATGGTTTCGATCTTATCGGCGCAGAAACGGCACACCTTGCGGCGGCCTTTGCGACCGTTGCGCGGACGCTCGGGGCGTTCGGTTCTTTCAGCCATGGCGAATTGCCTCCTTTTTCAATAATCAGAACGGGAGGTCATCGTCGGTGACGATCTCCTCAAAATCACTGGGAGCCGCAGTGGCGAATGCCGTGGGGGCTTCGCTGTATTGCGGGACCTGAGAGTCATAGGACGGAGCGGGGGACTGGTAACCGCCTTGATAGCCACCCGTCGGGTAGCCCTGCTGGAAACCACCGCCCTGAGCCTTAGACTCGGCGAAAAAGACATTGTCGGCAACGACTTCGTACGCTGTACGGTTGTTACCGTCTTTGTCAACGTAGCGACGGGACTGCAAAGTACCGGTGAGCGCGAGACGCTGACCCTTGTGGAAATAGCGGGTCACGAATTCCGCGGTCTGGCGCCAGGCAACAACATTGATAAAGTCAGCCTGACGTTCCTGTCCCTTCGGCTGATAGGCGCGATCGACAGCCAGCGTAAAGCTGGTGACGGGCACCTGGCTTTGAGTGTGACGCAGTTCGGGGTCAGCCGTCAGACGGCCGAGCAGACAAACCATATTCATAAGTCTTCGTCCTCCTCTTATGCGTCTTTGCGGATGATCATCGTGCGCAGCACGCCGTCGGTGATCTTCGCAACACGGTCAAGCTCTGCGGGGAACTCGGGCGTTGCCGTGAAGTTGTAGAGCACATAGTAGCCGTCCGCCTCATCATTGATGAGATATGCAAGACGACGCTTGCCCCACTCCTCGACTTCACCGATTTCCGCATTTTGCTCGATCAGCGTCTGGAACTTCTCCTTGAGAGCGTTGAGCTCGTCCTCTGCTTTCACAGAGTAGATGAACACCGCCTCGTAGGAACCTTTAACTGTGGGCATATTTGGCACCTCCTCTTGGTCTGATGGCCCCGTCTCGCTTCGGACGGAGCAAGGATCTTATGCGTTTTTGCACAAGCGTAGCTATTATACCAGTAAAAATTGCATTAGTCAAGCCTTTTCTTGCATATTTTTTCGTGATATACTGAAAGAAAAGGAGGGGATCGGATGTCGGTTGTGTGCGGACGGTATCGTCATTTTAAAGGAAATGAGTATGAGGTGATAGCGGTTGCAAAGCACTCCGAAACGCTGGAGGAAATGGTCGTGTATAAAGCACTCTACGGCGAAGGCGGCATTTGGGTGCGTCCTGCGTCGATGTGGAACGAAACGGTGACCCATAACGGTCAGCCTGTCAGGCGTTTTGAAAAAATTTGAAATTTTTTTGTTTTCTTGCGAAAACCTTGTCGAAACATTGTTAGTATATACAGAACAGAACGGGAGGTGTAGAAAGTGTCCGGCGTATTAATGAGTCATATGTGGGCCGTGTGGCTCGCAGTGGCAGTGGCGTTTTTGATCATCGAGTTGTTGACAACGGCGTTGGTGTCGATCTGGTTTGTCCCCGGTGCGTTGTTTACGGCATTCTTTTCGATGCTGGTCAAAAACCTTACTGTACAGGTGTTGTTCTTTCTGGTGCTGGCTGGCGTGGCGATCTTTCTTTCCAAAAAGGTGTTCCGCCGCACAAAACCGGAGCAATTGACCAATGCCAATGAACTGCTTATCGGTAAAACGGCGATTGTCCGTCAGGCGGATGCCGGTGTCGGCGCACGCGTACAGATCGGTGATGTGTACTGGCGCGCGGTATCGGATGCCCCGCTTACGGTAGGCGAAACCGTCAGGGTTACAGCTGTCAACGGAAACACGGTGACAGTCGAAAAACAACAATATGCGCAAGCAAAGGAGAATTGATTATGGGACCGTTTTTAACTATTCTTATCGTATTGGGGATTGCCGTGCTGGCACTGATTATCGCCAATATCAAAATCGTGCCGCAGGCACAGGCATTTGTGGTGGAACGTCTGGGTGCGTATCACACCACCTGGGAAACCGGCCTTCACGTGAAGATGCCGATCATTGACCGCATCGCCAAGCGCGTGTCGCTTAAAGAAGTGGTTGTGGATTTTCCGCCGCAGCCCGTTATCACCAAGGATAACGTCACAATGCAGATCGACACGGTTGTGTTCTACCGCATCGTTGATCCGAAGCTGTATACATACGGTGTGGAACGCCCGATGATGGCGATCGAAAACCTCACGGCAACCACCCTGCGTAACATCATCGGTGATATGGAGCTTGACTCAACGCTGACCTCGCGTGATGTCATCAACAGTCAGATCACGGCTGTGCTTGACGAGGCGACCGATGCGTGGGGCATCAAGATCAACCGCGTGGAGCTCAAGAACATTATGCCTCCCAAGGAGATCCAGGATTCCATGGAGAAGCAGATGAAGGCAGAGCGCGAACGCCGCGAGAAGATCCTGCAGGCAGAGGGCGAAAAGAAGGCAGCGATCCTTGTGGCGGAAGGCGAGAAGGAATCGGCGATCCTGCGTGCCGAGGCAGAAAAGGAATCGGCGATCCTGCGCGCAGATGCTGTGCGTGAATCGAAGATCCGCGAGGCAGAGGGTGAAGCGGAAGCCATCCTTCAGATTCAGAAGGCAACGGCAGAGGGTATCGCCATGATCAATCAGGCGAAGCCGAGTGCCCGTGTCATCCAGATCAAGTCGCTTGAGGCGTTTGCCGCGGCGGCAGACGGCAAGGCAACCAAGATCATCATCCCGTCGGATATTCAGTCGCTGGCGGGTCTGGTCGGTTCCATCAAGGAAATCAGCGAATAACACATACGCCAAAAGACCGCTGTCGATCGGACAGCGGTCTTTTTTTTAGGAATTATTCACACATTTTTTGTATAAAGCGATACAATAGAGGTAGACTGAATATGATTGGAAAAGGAGCGTTTTCGCGTGAAAGTGAGAAAGCATTTTCGCACAAATATCGAAATGGTACTGTATATAATCGTGACGGCGGTGATCGTGCGTCAGTTTTTCCTCGGGAATTATCAGAATATGTTCCTCGGTGTGCTGACGCTGGTGCTGTTTTCTCTTCCCAAGATCATCGAAAAACGGTTGGCGGTCAGCATTCCCGTGGGGTTGGAAACGGTGATTCTGATTTTTATTTTTTCGGCAGAGATTCTCGGGGAGATCAATGCCTTTTATGTCAAAATTCCGATATGGGACACCATTTTGCATACCGTAAACGGCTTTCTGATGGCGGCAATCGGCTTTTCATTGATCGACATTTTCAACCGAAGCGAGCGGTTCACGCTGAAAATGTCCCCGTATTTTGTGGCGTTCACGGCGTTTTGCTTTTCGATGACCGTCGGTGTGATGTGGGAGTTCTTTGAGTTCGGTATGGATATCCTCTTCGGCACCGATATGCAAAAGGATTGGGTTGTCGGTACCGTTAACACCGTGATGCTTGACAGCACGCTGACAAATACGGTGATATCCGTTCCGATCGATACGGTGCTTGTCAACGGCACGGATTGGGGGCTCAACGGATATCTGGATATCGGACTGATCGATACGATGAAGGATCTGATCGTCAATTTCATCGGCGCGGTCGTGTTTTCCGTTATCGGCATTGTGTATCTCAAGCAACGCGGCAAAGGGCGGTTAGCGGCATCGCTGATCCCGGTTGTCAGGACAGACGAATAACAAAAAAGCTCCTCCTTGCGATTTCGCAAGGAGGAGCACTGCTTATAGGGGGATTACAGACCCGTCGAGTAGTTCGGGGCTTCCTTGGTGATGCTGATGTCGTGGGGATGGCTTTCCTTAAGACCTGCACCCGTGATGCGCACGAACTGCCCTTTTTGTTGCAGGGTGGGGATGTCGATGCATCCGCAGTAGCCCATACCGGCACGCAGACCGCCGAGCATCTGATACACCGTGTCGGCAAGGACGCCCTTGTAAGGCACACGGCCTTCGACACCTTCGGGAACGAGCTTCTTGTTTGCTTCCTGGAAATAGCGATCTTTCGAGCCTTTTTCCATAGCCGCAAGGCTGCCCATACCGCGGTACACCTTGAACTGACGGCCTTGGTAGATCTCCGTCTCACCGGGAGACTCCGCACAACCCGCAACGAGCGAGCCGATCATACACACGTTTGCACCTGCGGCGAGAGCCTTGACAAGATCGCCCGAGTACTTGATACCGCCGTCGGCGATGACGGGAATGCCGTATTTTGCCGCGACGCAAGCCGCGTCGTACACGGCGGTGATCTGCGGGACACCGATACCGGCGACCACGCGGGTGGTGCAGATGGAGCCGGGGCCGATACCGACCTTGATGGCATCCGCGCCTGCGGCGATGAGTGCTTCAGCCGCTTCGGCAGTGGCAATGTTGCCTGCGATGAGGGAAATGTCGGGGAAAGCGGCTTTGACCTTGGAGACCGCCTTCAGGATGTTCTTGCTGTGACCGTGAGCCGAGTCAAGAACAAGCGCGTCCACCTGTGCATCCACCAGACGGGAAGCGCGCTCCAGCACATCCGCGGTAGCGCCGATGGCCGCCGCACACAGCAGACGACCCGAAGCATCACGTGCGGAGTTGGGGTACTTGAGGTTCTTCTCGATATCCTTGATGGTGATAAGGCCCTTGAGCGCACCCGTCTCATCGACGAGCGGGAGCTTCTCAATGCGGTGAATACGCAGGATCTCCTGTGCTTCCTCAAGGGTAGTGCCGACAGGAGCGGTGATGAGGTGTTCTTTGGTCATAACCTCTTCGATGCGTTGCGAAAAATCGTTCAGAAAACGCATATCGCGGTTGGTCAGAATACCGACGAGCTTGCCGTCACGGACGATCGGTACACCCGAGATCTTGTATTTGCCCATCAGCTCGTCCGCATCGGACACACGATGGTCGGGGGACAGGAAGAACGGATCCACAATAACGCCGTTTTCCGAACGCTTGACGCGATCTACGTGATCGACCTGCTGTTCAACGGGCATATTCTTGTGGATAACACCGATACCGCCTTCACGGGCAATCGCGATCGCCATTGCCGATTCGGTGACGGTATCCATTGCCGCTGTCATCAGCGGAATGTTCAGCGTGATGTGCTTTGTGAGCTTGGTGGAAACGTTGATATCGCTGGGCAGAATATCCGAAGCTGCGGGAATCAGCAGAACATCGTCAAAAGTCAGCCCTTCTTTTAAGAATTTTTCGCCGGCGTTGGTGTTGACCATAGCGGGTACCTCCTTGATTATGAACAGATTTTTATAGAAAAATCCCGCTCTTGAAACAGAGCGGGAAACGGACTTATTCCGTTACGTCTTCTTCGGTTTCGGGCGCGACTTCATCCGAAGCCTCGTCACTGCAATCACAGCAATCGCACTCGTAAACGGGCTCTTTGATTTCCGCAGCCTTCTGACGGGCGCGCAGAAGCAGAACCGCAACCGTGGTGACAGCCGCAACTACCGCCGCGATTGTCGCAATCCAAATCCACAGGTTTTTCTCCATTTTCATATGACTCAGCCTCCTGTAATATTGTGTGATGCATTCTCCGTCTGATGACCGACGGATGTATTAGAAGTATGATACACGTTTTTTAAGAAGAAGTCAAGGATTTTTCCAAGGAAATTTTTGTGATTTACAGGTTGTTGACCTTCACTTCGCCCTTGACGATGACCAGCTTGATTTCGAGGTCCTTGTCAAGCACCACGATATCCGCCAGCTTGCCGACCTGAACAGAACCCGTCTTGTCATCCACGCGGATCGCTTTGGCGGGATTGATGGTGGCGGACTTGACTGCCTGCTTGAAGGGGATGCCGTAGGACACGACGTTCTTGAATTCCTCGTAGACATTCGATGTGGAAGCGGCGATGGTGCCGTCCTCCAGGAGGGCTTTACCGTCTTTGACGTACACAGGCTGACCGCCGAGGTCGTACACGCCGTCCACGTGACCTGCCGCTTTCATCGAGTCACTGACGATGACCGAGCCGTCTTCGCCGAGCTGGCGGAACGCGATGCGCAGAGCGGTGGGGTGAATGTGGAAGCCGTCGCAGATCAGCTCGGCACGCACGCCGTAACGCTGAGCGGCATCAAAGGTCGCACCGACAACGCCGGGAGCGCGGTGGGTCAGACCGCTCATCGCGTTGTAAAGGTGGGTGGTGTGGCGCACACCCCACTCGATCGCCTTCATCGCTTCGTCGTAGTTTGCCGAGGTGTGAGCGGTGGAAACAGGGCAGTAGGGTTGCACTTCTTTGATGAATTCCTCTGCACCGTCGCATTCGGGAGCAATATCCACAACGGAAATGCAGCCGCCGCAGCCGTCATACAGCTTCTTGAATTCTTCTTTATCGGGGTTGCGGACATACGCGCCGTTCTGAGCACCCTTTTTCGCCATCGAGATGTACGGGCCCTCCATATTGATGCCGTGGATGTAAGCACCCGAGACCTTGTCCTTGTTTTCAGCGACATTGGCAAAGATCTTCGTGAGCTCGTCAAAGCCGAGCGTCATCGAGGTGGGGCAGAAGGAGGTGACGCCGCGCTTGACAAGCAGGGCAGACATTGCCTCAAGTGCTTCGGGGGTTGCGTCGCCCGTGTCGGCACCCGCACAGCCGTGGATATGCATATCAATAAACCCGGGAAGCACGGTGCAACCCGTCAGATCGAAGACCTCACCCGAAGCGGTCACGTCACCGATGGCGGCGATGGTATCGCCTTCGATGGCAACATCGGCACGGATGGGCTCGAATACTTCGTTGTACACAACAGCATTTTTCAGTAACATAATCGGACATCCTTTCTTATTATTATATAGATACAATCAAATTATACTGTTTCACGACCAAAAAACAACGCAAAAAAAGCCGCTCTGTTTGCACTTTCGGTCAAACTCGCGTTTTAAAGAGTGCAGAAACTGAGTTGGTTGGGGTGGAAACCAGGCAAAAATTTGTGCATTTTGTATAATTTGTGATTAAAAAACGGCGATTATTGAAAATATTTTATATATTTCTTATAATCTATTGCAAATTTCATATTGCTGGTGTATAATAATCGTGCATTTTTGCATCAATATTTAACCGCGTGCGTATAAACACTGTGCGCGGATATGACTTTTCAGAAAGGCGTGTGATCGTCAATGAGCAAGGAAACCACCAAGAAACCCGCTCAGACCGAAACCGAAGCAAAGCCTGCGGCGAAAAAGCCTGCGGCAAAAACGGCTTCTAAAAAGGCCGAGGAGCCCAAAGCGACCGAAGCGGCGAAAAAGCCTGCAACCAAAAAGGCTCAAGAGCCTGCGGCAAAGAAGCCCGCAGCAAAGAAGCCTGCCGCCAAGAAGCCTGCCGAGAAAAAGGCAGAGCCCAAGGCGCAAAGCAAGAAAACATCTGAGAAGAAAGCTCCTGCAAAGACCACCCGTGACGAGCTGACGCTTGCCGAAGAGCTGACGGCGAAGCTGCTTCACAATTTCTCTGTCCAGCCCGAAAATGCCACCGACGAGCATTGGTACAATGCGCTGGCTCTTGTCCTGCGTGACCGTATGCGCCGTCAGCGTGTGCAGTATATTTCCAAGACTCATAAGCAGGATTCCAAGCAGGTGTACTATCTTTGCATGGAATTCCTGATGGGCCGTTCGTTGAAAAACACCCTGTTCAATATGAACCTGACCGCCGAGGCGGAAAAGGAACTCAAGAAATACGGCGTCAAGCTGGACAACCTGTATGAATTAGAGCCCGATGCCGGTCTCGGTAACGGCGGTCTCGGTCGCCTGGCGGCTTGCTTCCTTGACGGTCTGGCGACCGCTTCCATCCCTGCTATCGGCTATTCGCTTCTGTACGAATACGGTATCTTCCGTCAGAAGCTCGTGGACGGCTGGCAGATGGAAACCCCTGATTTCTGGTTGCCCGGCGGCGAATGCTGGTTGCTTCCGCGTCCCGAGCTTGCCAAAGAAGTGCGCTTTGACGGCGAGGTCAAGGAATGGTGGGACAACGGTTTCCATCACATTGAGCACGAAAATGCAACCGTGATCATTGCACAGCCCTATGATCTGATGGTTGCCGGTAAGGACGGTCGCGGCGTTTCGACGCTCCGTCTGTGGCGTGCAACCGCTCCGGGTATGGATATGTCGCTGTTCAATCAGGGCGAATATATGCGTGCAATGGAGCAGAAGGCAATGGCGGAGGTCATCACTCAGGTGCTCTATCCCGCTGATAACCATCGTGAGGGCAAATCCCTGCGTCTTTCCCAGCAATACTTCCTCGTGTCCGCTTCGGTGCAGGATATCGTGCAGCGTCACCTGCAGGAGTACGGCACGCTTGATAATCTGCCCGAAATGGCTGCGATCCACATCAACGATACGCACCCGACTCTTGCGATCCCCGAGCTGATGCGTATTATGCTTGATGAGTGCGGCTATTCGTGGGAGGATGCGTGGAGCATCATCACCCGTACGATGGCGTACACCAACCACACCGTTATGGCGGAAGCGCTCGAGTGCTGGCCCGAAGACCTCTTCCGTCAGCGCCTGCCGCGTATCTATCAGATCGTGTGCGAGATCAACAACCGCTTCAGCGCAGAGATGATGCAGAAGACGGGCAACGACGTGCAGAAGGTCAGCCGTATGGCGATCCTCAGCTACGGTCTTGTCAAGATGGCAAACCTCTGTGTGGCGGGTTCTCATTCGGTTAACGGCGTGTCTCAGCTTCACAGCGAGATCATCAAGGACTCCGTGTTCCACGACGCCTACACCGTGATGCCCGAGAAGTTCAAGAATGTCACCAACGGTATCGCTCACCGCCGCTGGCTGTGCCAGGCGAATCCTGAGCTGACGGCGTTTATCACCGACAAGATCGGTGACGGCTTCATCATTGATGCCGCTGAGCTTGACGGTCTGCGCCGCTATGCGGACGATGCGACCGCTCTTCGCGATTTTATGGCGATCAAGCGCCGCAATAAGGAGCGCCTTGCAAAATATGTTAAGGAGCACAACGGCGTGACTCTTGATCCCGACTCCATCTTTGATGTACAGGTCAAGCGTCTGCACGAGTACAAGAGACAGCACCTCAACGCTCTGCACATCCTGCACACGTATCTCCGGCTCAAAGAGAATCCCAATATGGACTTCCAGCCGCGCACGTATATCTTCGGTGCAAAGTCGGCTCCCGGCTACTATCTCGCCAAGGAGATCATCCGCTTCATCTATATGCTCGGTCAGGAGATCGAAAAGGATCCCGTCATCCGCGAGAAGCTGAAGATCGTCTATCTTGAGGATTACCGCGTGTCCCTTGCGGAGCTGCTGATGCCCAGCGCGGATATCAGTGAGCAGATTTCGCTGGCGGGTACGGAAGCCAGCGGCACGGGTAATATGAAGCTGATGATGAACGGCGCCATCACGCTCGGTACGATGGACGGCGCGAACGTCGAGATCTATGACTCGGTGGGCGCGGACAACATCTTCATCTTCGGTATGTCCTCCGAAGAGGTGGAAAACCTCAAGCGCACGGGCTACACCCCGCAGAATCTGTACAACAACAACCCGAACCTCCATCGTGCGATCGATGTGATGTTCAAGGGCTTCGGCGGCCGTCAGTACAGCGAGATCGCCAACTCCCTGATCTCCAAGGATCCCTATATGGTTCTTGCCGATTTCGAGGATTACTGCCGTGCACAGGCTGAGTCGGCGCGCGTGTACACCGACGAGCTTGCCTGGGCAAAGAAAGCCCTCCTGAACACGGCGGGCAGCGGTATCTTCGCTTCCGATCGCTCCATTCAGGATTACTCCGACCGCATCTGGCATTGCCGCCCGGTCACCGGTATGGGTAAGAAATAAGTTTTTTTCAGGCCCCTTGCGAAAAAGCTTTTTCGCAAGGGGTTATTCTTTTGGATGGACAACGTCCGCGGAATGTGTTATACTTTTATCAAAGGAGCTGATACTATGAAAACTACGAAAAATGTTGTGTGGGGATTGGTGTTGATCGCAATCGGTGTAATCGTCGGACTGAATGCATTGGATATTGTGAAAATCAATGTATTTTTCGACGGTTGGTGGACACTGTTCATTCTTGTGCCGAGCGTGATCGGCTTGTTTACGGATAAACAGAAGACGGGACCGTTGATCGGCTTGCTGATCGGTGTTCTCCTTTTGCTTGTAGCGCAAGGGGTGATTCCGTTCGGGGTCCTTTGGAAGCTGGCGTTCCCGTTGCTCCTTGTGATCATCGGACTGTCGCTGGTTTTTCGGAATGTGATCAGCTCTGCCGCTAAGGATAAGATCCGTTCGTTGAATGAACACGCGGGCGAAAAGCAGGAGTATTGCGCCGTTTTCGCGGGACAGGATGTCAGCTTTGCGGGACAGCCGTTTGAAACGGAGTCGGTTTCGGCGGTGTTCGGAGGCGTTAAGTGCGACCTGCGAAATGCGACGTTTGCGCAAGAGGCTGTGTTGAATGTTTCGGCGATTTTCGGCGGCGTGGATATTCTGATTCCGCCGACGGTCAAGGTGGTTGTTCATTCGACACCGTTGTTCGGCGGGGTGTCGGACCGTTCTTCCGATTGCAAGGAGGAAAATGCACCGACGCTGTATGTGAACGCAACGTGTATGTTCGGAGGGGTGGAGATCAAATGACACAGTTTCAGCGTGTGATTAAAACTGCGGCAACGGTTTTGGCAATTGTTTTGGCTGTTTCCATTATCGGCGGTATTGTGCAGGCGGTTCTCGGATTGTCGTTTGTTGTGGACGTTTTCAACGGAGCCGTTGCAAAAGACAACATCTTAGCAGAAGCGGTCGTTACCGATTTTGATGTCGGGCAGATTACGGCGCTGGATATCGATCTTGCCGCGTCAACCTTGCGCATTGAGATCGGAACGGTGTTGCAGATCTCCAACAATCAAAAGGATGTTTCGGTCAGACAACAAGGCAATACGCTTGTCGTGGAAGAAGAGAAAAAGCCGTTTACAAACGATGATGGCGTGGTGGTGTTGACCGTGCCCGAGGATATGGTATTTGTGACGGCTCAGATCGAGATGGGCGCAGGAAGATTAGAGGCAGAATCGCTCAATACCGCTGTTCTCGATCTGTCGATCGGAGCAGGAGAAGCCGCCGTTGACACTCTGACGGTAACCGATAAGGCGGAGATCGAAACGGGAGCGGGCAGACTCCTTATACAGCAGGGGACATTCGCCCGATTGGATATGGAGCTCGGCGTCGGAAAAGCGGATATCACAGCCGCTCTCGGCAACGGCAGTCGGGTGGAATGCGGTGTCGGTTCTCTGAAGCTGGGGCTGTTAAACGGTAAAACCGCCTACACGGTTCGTGCCGATACAGGGATCGGTACGTTTACGGTGGACGGACAGACGGTGTCCGACAACACGACGGTGGGTAACGGCGCTGATGTCGTGACGATCGAAGGCGGCGTCGGTTCGGTGGATGTGACGTTTGTATGACCGATATTCAACAGCACTTGATGACTTTGGCGGATAAAGACTACCGTTCTTTTCAGTCAAAGCTGATTCCGACAGTCGATCCCGACACGGTTATCGGTGTGCGCGTTCCCGTTCTGCGTTCTTTTGCAAGATCGCTTCCCGAGGAAGAGGCAACGGCGTTTACGGCACAGCTGCCGCATACCTGTTACGAGGAAAACAACCTGCACGCGTTTTTGATCGAACGCATCGCGGACTATGATGCGTGTGTTGCGGCGGTGGAGCGTTTTTTGCCGTATGTAGATAACTGGGCAACCTGCGACAGTATGCGGCCGAAGGTGTTTGCACGCAATAAACCGCGTATACTGCAAAGGGCGGGGGAGTGGATGCAGTCTTCACACCCGTTCACGGTACGCTTCGGACTGGAAATGCGGATGCTTCACGGACTCGGAGAAGTGTTTGATCCTGCTTTTTTGGAGGATGCCGCGGCGGTTTGTTCCTCGGAGTATTATGTGCAGATGATGGTGGCGTGGTTCTTTGCGACGGCGTTGACCAAACGCTATGAGGAGACCCTGCCGTATCTGAAGGAGCACCGTTTGGATGAGTGGATACATAAGAAGGCGATTCAAAAAGCGTGCGAAAGCCTGTTGATCCCGCCTGAGAGAAAGGCGTATCTGAAGACATTGAAAGGATGATCTCTATGAAAAATGTGTTTTGTGTTTTGTTGACGGTTGTGATGATGCTGACGCTTTGTGCGTGCTCGGCACCTGTCGAAAACACGTATAAAGGAACGGCCGAAGAATTGGATTCGCTTCTTTTGGGCATTTCGCAGATTCCGGTCGGTACTATGGGTGTATCGATGACGATCACGGCGCGTGCTGTGGAATTACTGGATTGGTGTGAAACGACCTCGATGAGCGGGGACGAGCTTGCCGCAACTGTAAAAGCGTATTATGAGGCGCTGGATGACGCAAACAAAGAGCTGTTTGCCGAACAGATCGCTGTTACGATGAACAGCATCGGGCGTCTGTGCGAAGAGGATTTACGCGCAGGAATGCTGGAATCGGCAGGTCTGAGCACCAAGCTTAACTGGGATGCGACAACGTTTTCGTTGGCAGCATCTGCGGATGATCAACTCTGATGTATCACAGCCTCAATAACGGCATATACTGATAGTCGAAGGCTTCTGCCTTCGGCTATTTGTATTATTTGGAGGGGTTTGATGAATCCGTTTGAACAAAAACCGATGCGTACCATCGTCGGCAGCTTCCGCAATTTCAAGGAGCTGTATCCCCGTGCCTACAACAAGCACGAGGTCGATCCCTACACAAAGACGCGTATCATCCTGATGAACGGCACCGAGTTTGAAGCCAACTGGTTTTCTCACCAATTTGCCCGTCACACCTGCAACAACGATCTGCGTCGTGAACTGGCAATGGCGCGTGAGGTTGAGAAGCAACAACAGCTGTATTTAGCGCTTCTCAAGCCCTGTAACGAAACAGCGCTTGAGCACACCATCGGCTATGAGCAGTTAGCGGTGGATCTGACAGCAGAGCTTGCCAAACGCGAATGCGATTGCAATGTCAAAAAGGCATTGGATTTTGCGCTCTTAGAGGATTTTGATCATCTGTACCGCTATGCCAATCAGCTGGAGATGGAGCAGGGGGTACACGCCGAACGCCTTGTCGGTCGTTACACGGAGATTATGCCCGGTCGTCCGACCATCGCTCACCACCGTTGTCCGCTTGACAATGTGCGCAAGAGCATCAACACCAAAACGGCGGATACGATGACGGTTTTGGCAACGATGATCATCACCGCCGCCGAGCAACAAACCATGAACTATTATATGAATATCACACCGTTCGGGATGAACGATGCCTCCAGACGGTTGTATCAGGAGATCGCGCTGGTGGAGGAAGAGCACGTCACCCAGTACGAATCGCTGATGGATCCCAATGCTACCTTCCTTGAGATGCTTCTCTGGCACGAATACACGGAATGCTATCTTTACTGGTCCTGCCTGATGACCGAGACGGATCCGTGCATCAAATGCATCTGGGAAGAGCATCTGGATATGGAGCTTGCGCATCTGCATAAGGCGGCAGAGCTTCTCAAAAAGTATGAGGGCAAGGAGTGGAAGCAGGTCATCGCACATCCGGAATTTCCCGCGCCGTTGTGCCTGCACGAAAACATCGATTATGTCCGTCAGGTGTTGGGTTCGACCGTGCAATACACGAGCGTCAAGGAAGACTATCACCTGCTCTGCGATCTTTCCGAGGATGCCGATTTCTTTAAATATCAGAAGATTATGATCCCGTCCGTTGACATCGTGCAATCGCATTGCGTCATTGAACATCACATCCGCCGCTTGGGGAAGGACTATCGCTTTGAGGTCGCGCCCAATCCCGTGTGTGAGCTCCGTGACCGCACCTGCGACAACACCTGCGTCGGCAGGATCAAGGGTGCCGCTCAGAGTACGGGCTTTTGCTGTAATTGACGATAATACCCCTGCTGTAAAAAATGGTTACAGCAGGGGTATTTTTCTTGACACATATACGGAATACCAGTATAATATTAAGTAGATATATACTAAAATAGGCGAAAAGGACTGTGGATTTATGTTGAAATTGCTTCCGATGCCGCAGATAATGGAGGAACAGTGCGGCAATTGCGATCTGAATGCCGTTACGCTTGCGTCTGTTAACGCTCCGGGTCTGCCGTCGTTTGTTCTTGATGAGATAATGTCGTTTTGCGTGCAGGAGGGTCAGGCAGCGTTGATGGTCACCTGTGCGGATGATACTCTTGCCGAGGAGTATTGTCTTGTGATCGGTGAACGGGAGATCGCGTTGACGGCGAGCGGGTATAAAGGCGTGTATTATGCGTTGCAAACGCTCCGTCAGCTGAGGAAAAACGGCGTTGTGCCTTGTATGACGATCACGGACAAGCCCGATTATGCCTACCGCGGGTTTTATCAGGATGTCAGTCGCGGTCGCATTCCGACGGTCGAAACGGTCAAGCGCCTGGTCGATCGTCTGGCGTCACTCAAGTACAATTCGCTTCAGTTGTATATTGAGCATACGCATCGTTTTGCCGAGTATGTCGGCATCAACGACGACCTGGGCTATTATACCGACGACGAAATCCTGGAGCTTGACCGCTACTGCCGTGAGCATTGCATCGAGCTGGTGCCGTCGCTCTCGTCGTTCGGCCATCTGTATTATCTGTTGGAGTCGGAACAATATCGCCATCTGTGCGAGATGCCCGATCACAAGCCGACTGTACACAACTGGCACGACCGCCTGATCCATCATACGATCGATCCGCACAATCCCGAAAGTCTGTCCCTGATCACGTCGCTGATCGGGCAGTATCTGCCGTTATTTACCTCCGACCGCTTCAATATCTGCTGTGACGAGACCTTTGATCTGTGCAAAGGCAAAAACGCGGGAGGGGATGCGGCGGCAACCTATGTCGGCTTCGTGTCACAACTGGTCGTGTTTTTGAAGAGACGGGGAAAAACGGTGATGATGTGGGGCGATATCGTGATGCAGCATCCCGAGGTGCTCACACAGCTTCCCGACGGCATCGAGTATCTCAACTGGTGCTACGATATGAAAGGAAACGGCTTGCGCCCCGAATTGTTGGCAGAGCACGGAAAACCGCAGATCATCTGTCCGAGTGTGCATTCGCACAAGCGCTTTGTTGAAAAAATTGTCTATAACCGCCCGAACATCGCTTCGGTGCTGGAAGCGGGGCTTGCCTACGGGGCTGTCGGTATGCTCAACACCAACTGGGGCGATTACGGTCATCTTTGCTTTGACGAGGGAATGTTGTACGGACTTGCCTACGGCGGTGCCAAGGCGTGGAATGTTCACGGCACCGATGAGAGCTTTGATGATGCGGTGTGCGCGCTTGTGTATGAATCCTCGACCGAGGTGCTTGCGATTTTGCGTACGCTGGGCGCTTGCGATGAGATCTGGTTTGAGCGCGAGGGCTATGAAATGGCACTGTGGGAGCTGACGGTGCAGATGTTTGACCGCACAGTCGGCGTCCCCGATAATTACGACTATCGCTTGTCGGTGCTTTGCGACAATCCTCTTGCCGCAAAAGGCAAGGATGCACACGACTGTGCGGTTCGCTTGCAGAGTATGATCGACAGCGGGGAGCTGAACACGGAAATCGGCGAAGCATTGGTGTTGGCGGCGGATATGATCGCGGCGATCTTTGCGGTGCTGGCGGATGTGTGTCGCGGAAACGTAAGTGAGGATTCCGCGCAGGAAATGCGCCGTTGTCTCAATGTGTACGAACAGCTGTGGATGCGTCGCAACAAGCGCGGCGAATGGGACGTTGTTCGGGAATTTTTTGACGCGATGATCGGATAAAAATGACAAACCGACTTTTTGAAAGGAAGTGACAGGGATGACGTTGAAAGGGTTTATGAAGAGAACAACAGCGTGGCTGTTGGCGATCACAATGTTACTTGTGTCCTGCCCGCTTTTGACCGTACCTGCCGCGGCAGATGACGGGTATGCCCGTGTTGCCGATCCGTCAACAATGGATGATTGGAAGACGATGTTCGGAGAAGACGTGCTGTCCACGGAATATGCGGGCAGTGTGTGGACGGACAAGTCGGTGTTTACGGATGCTTCGGCGTTTGAGAATACGGGGATCACGCTGTCGGACGGCGGCGATAATTTCCTGGTAGCACTGTCGGCGATCGCGTCGAATACATCGGTCAAGGGGCTTACCAACGTTCCCACCGATGTGATGCTGGTGCTGGATCTGTCAAGCTCGATGTATCGCGGTAAGGAGCGGGATCCGTCGGTGGTGCAGACGATGCTGCAATCGGTCAATCACGTTATGGAGGAGCTGTTTGCGCTCAACGAATACAACCGTGTCGGCGTGACGGTCTATTACGGCGGCGGGGATTATTTGCCGTCTTCGGCGGATTGTGCACGGGTGCTGTTGCCGTTGAGCCGATACACATACAGCGGAAGCGACACGGCGTATTCCTTCCTCAGACCGACCGTTTCCGACGGGAAGCTTGTGTCGGTGGATGTCAATACGGATGTGATGAATATCGACGGTGAGACAGTTGCGGGCTCACATACGGTTTCCGATGTGGCAGGAACCTACACACAGCTCGGTATCCTGAAGGCTCTTGACGAAATGCTCGCGGCGGATCCCAAGGTATCGGAATCGGCACTTCATATGGCAGGGCAAAACCGCCTGCCGATTATGGTGCTGATGTCCGACGGCGAACCCACCGCCGCAACGGCATCGTTTACGGTGCAGGAAGCAGCGGGAATGGGCAACAACACCGTGTCGATGCGGAATCCTGCCCAGACCGATTTCGTGACGCAGCTCACAGCGGCGTATGCCAAAGCGTGTATGGATGCGCATTATGAAGAGAAGGCGCTGTTTTATACCCTGAGCCTCGGCACATCCGTCAGTCTTGATGTGATGGATCCCACCGCGGCGGATGCGCTTTCTCAGGACATCCTGCTCGATCCCGAGGCCTACACGGAGCAGCAGGTGGAGGATGCGACGGTCAACCGCACGATCGATACCTATTGGAATCTGCTTGTCAATGACGGTGAAGTGGGAATTACCGTGGAGAACTGCCGCGGAAAATGGGACAGCAGCAAGGATACGGTTGCGTATACGGTGTCCTCGGCGACTGCAACGGTTGACGGACAGGTCTTCCGTTTCCCGATGACCGTTGAGCAGAAGGCCTATGTGGATGAAGCATTTACCGCTTCGGATGACAGCGTTCTTTCGGCGGCGTTTGAAGCGATTTTAAAGAAAATCGAATTGCAATCACACTATTTCCCGACCCTTGTCGAAGGGGATGAGGAGGTTTCGGGATATGTTTCGTTCACCGACCGCATCGGGGAGCATATGAACATCACCGATATCAAAGGTATCCTGATCGACAACACCCTGTTTTCGGGAGCGATGCTGGCGCGCAATTTTGTTCCCGGAGGCGGTGATTTCGGAACGTTTGACAACGCAACCGCCCTCGGTGACGAATTGGTGCGCTCGGTCAGGGCACGTCTGGGTGTGGACGGCGATACGGCTCGCAACCTGATCGCGCTTGCTTACCGCGAGGGACAGCTCCGTTATACAAGCGATACGGATTTTTCCAACTATATCGGCTGGTATGCCAATGCGGCGGGCGAATTCTTAGGCTTCTGGTACGACGGCATCACAACGATGCCCGATCCCACCGATCCGTCCCTGACGGATAAAACGCGTCCTGCCTATGTGATCCGTTCTTACGGCTTTCTCGGCACTGTTGACGAATCGCACGGCGTGGTGGAAACCGATATGATGTATGCGACTGTACAGATTCGCGAGAGCCTTGTCAGCGGCGTGCAGGAGATGCTGTTCAGTGTTCCTGCCGCACTGATCCCGACCGTGACCTATGAGATCACACTGGATACGGAGAATCAGCTTGAAGAGCTTCACGTAACGGGTGCACAGCATCCCATCCGCCTTGTGTATGAGGTGTCGCTGGACGAACAGATCAACGCGGTGTCCATCCACGGCCTCATTGAAAGCGGCGATGTGACGCCCAACGCCGACGGCTCGGTGGATTTTTACACCAACGCCTACGAAACGGATCATACGGTCGGCTACGGCAAGAAGAATACCAACGCTTATTTTACGCCGTCCCATCAGAATGAGCGGTATTATTACGCGGAGGACTGCGTGATCTACACCGATACAAACGGTACGCTGTATGCAGGCGAACAACCCGATACTCAGGCATCGCTGTACCGCGGCTTCCGCGTGTATGCGTGGGAGAACGGGCCTGTAACCAAAACGGTGTATGAACGCATCTCGCCGCAATCGTTGCAAAAGGCCGAACAGCACGCGGATGGCTATTGGTATATCCCTGCGGATACGGTTCACACGATGCTCGATATGTTTGTTGTTAACAAGGAGGAGAACAAAACGGCCACTTTGCCGTTTGTGTACGATCCGTTTGTGGACACGAAATACAATTATTATGTCGGTGCGACGCTCGGCAATAACGGTCGCCTGACGGTGATTCCCGAAACGGGGTTGTTGCTTACGAAAACGGCTTTAGAAGCCGGAAAAGACGAAGCCTTCACGTTTACACTCACACGTACGGACAAGGCGGAAACCGCCTTGTATAAAGCGTGGTTGTTTGATGCCGACGGCAACCGTGCCGAGCAACGCGTCCTTTTTGAGGACGGCGTGGCAACGGTGACGCTCGGTGCTTCGGAATCGCTGTATATATACGGAATGACGGCGGGTGCCGCATACACGGTGACCGAACAGCCGCACGCGGATTATAAGCTTGTGTCGGTCAACGGCGAGGCAGAATTGACGCAGGCAAGCGTGACTCTGCAGGATCGCACCCTTGTCCGTGCGGAGTTTGAAAACAAAAAGAAGGGCTACGGCGGTGTGACGATCGTCAAGCGTATCACGCACGATTTCGGAAGCTCCTATGAAATCCCCGACAAGCAGTTTACGGTCCTTGTGGAGCTTTCTAAGGAATACGCTTCGAAGACACTCCAGGCGGAGCATTCCGCCGATCCGACGCTCACAACGGTCACGACCGATGAAAATGCATCGTTCACCGTTACGCTCGGACACGGCGATCAGTTAGAGCTGCTGCGCCTGAAAGAGGGAACGGTCGTCAAGGTGACGGAGATTGATATCCCGCAAGGCTTTGTGCCGACGTATTACGGCGCAGGTGAGCAAGGTACATCGGCTGTGACGATCCGTGAGGATGCGTCCATTTCCGTGATCGTATCCAATGCCTACACCTACGACGAGGCAGAAGAGGTCAATATCACTGTAGGCGGTACCAAAACGCTGCTCGGACGTGAAAACGACGCGTGGCTGGATACCGATGTGTTCACCTTTGCGCTTCAGCGCTATGAAAACGGCGACTGGGTAACGGTAGCCACGGCAACCGCGACCAAGGAGAATCCGCGGTTTGATTTCACGGCGGCGATGCAGGCAGAGCGCTTTGTAAAAAGCGGCATTTACAGCTATCAGGTCGTGGAATGTGACGGGGCTCTCCCCGGTGTTCTCTACGATCGTACGGTGCATACCTTCTCCGTAAAGGTCGGTGATGTGGGGATGTGCGGCCATCTGCATATCCTGGATGTGGTGTCTCATCACAACCACACCGATGTGCAGGGGAGTGAGGAAGACGGCTGGCATATCGTCACGGATTTCACCAATATCTATCGCACGGAAGGCTACGCCGAAGCGGTGATCGATATTCGCAAGTTCCTTGAAAACCCGTCGCAAAGCGACCGTGTATCATCGGCAGATTTCCGTTTCGGATTGTTTGAAAGCGGGGCGACAACGCCGTCGTTTGTGTCGGATTATACCGATATGGTCGGTGAAGCACGCCTGATCGCTACCTTCGATAAGGCGGGCACCTACACCTATACGTTGAAAGAACTGATGCCTGAAGCACCGATCGCGGGAATGACCTACAGTGACGAGGAATATACCGTGACAGTGGTTGTTACCGATGATGCGCAAGGCGCCCTTTACGCGGATTTTACGGTGACAAAAGACGGTCAGGAGGTCGCTCCCGTATTTACCAACACATATGTGCCGAAAGAGGCGATCTTGACGCCGACCGTGTACAAGGAGCTGATCGGCCGCGAGCTCCGAGACGGTGAATTCGCGTTTGAGATCCGACAGGGAGACAGCGTTCTCAGTGCAGGCACAAACGATACGGACGGCAATGTCGTGTTTGACAAGCCGCTGTCCTTTGCCGTTGTCGGTGATTACTACTGCGATGTTGTTGAGCTTGTCGGTGCGGTCAGCGGTATTGTGTACGACACAATGATCTACCGCTTGCATATCACCGTCAGTGACAGCGGTGACGGCGCTTTGACTGCGCACTATCACGTGATCAATACCGCTTCGGATACGGTCACCTTCCGCAATCGCTATGTAACTCAGCCTGTCAGGGTGACGGTTGAGGGATTCAAGCAGCTCGTCGGCAGAGACATTATCAACGAAGAGTTCACCTTTGTGCTGGTGGAGGCGGGTGATCCCCGCGGATTGATCCTGTCTGCCTCCAACTATACGGACGGTTCGTTCCGCTTTGCTCCGATCGCCTATTCCGAAGTGGGTGAATACCGCTATTCGGTGCATGAGGTTCACGAAAGCATCGCACACGGCATTGTGTTTGATGATGCGGTGTATGAGGTGACCGTGACGGTTACCGATGAGGGACACGGTGCACTCAAAGCCGCCACAGCGATTTACAAGGACGGCGAAGCGGCAGAGCAGATCGTCTTTGTCAATGAATACATTACCACTCCCGCACAGGTCGATCTGCACGGCACAAAGCAGCTGGACGGTCGCGCACTCAAGGACGGCGAGTTTGCGTTTGAGTTGTACAAGGCAGACGATGTGTGGGCGGTTGAGGAACCGCTTGCCACGGTGTTTAACGATGAATACGGTGCGTTTTCGTTTGAGCCGCTGATGTTTGAGGAGGCGGGCGCATACCGCTTTGTGGTGAAGGAACAGCACAGCGGCGAAACGCTTGACGGCGTAACATACGATGATGAGGTGTACCGCGTGCTGGTGGTGGTGACGGATAATCGCCGCGGTACATTGTTTGCACAGACATCGGTGTTGGGCTCGTCGGGAGCCTATGTGGATGCGATGCTGTTCAGCAACAGCTATACGCCGCCGCCCGTAACAACAGCGACTGTCCCTTCGGCAACCACCGCAACAACCACCGAAACTACTGTCACAACCACCGAAACCACTGTCACAACCACCGAAACCACTGTGACAACCACCGAAACCACTGTGACAACCACCGAAGTGACCGATACTCAAACGACGGCGACAACAACCGTTGCCACAGCGGTGACAACGACCTCCACGGCACCCGCACCCGCGACACCCCCGACGGGAGAGACGTCGGATGCGGCACTCTGGCTTGCGCTGTTGCTTGTCAGCGGCGGTGTGTGCACAACGCTTGCCGTGTACGGTAAAAAACGAACATAATGCAAAACGGACTGACGCCTTTTACGTCAGTCCGTTTTTGTTACAGATTCTCATTCAGCACGGCATATACGGTGTCCACAGCGGCTTCGCGAACGGCATTCCGACCGATATCGCCGAAACGGCAGGTTTGCGAAAACTGCTTTTCTCCGATGGTATATCCGATACAGACCATTCCGACGGGCTTTTCTTCGGAGCCGCCGCCCGGTCCCGCAATGCCGGAGATACCCACTGCGACCTGTGCACCCGTACGCGCTGAAGCACCGATCGCCATTTGCAGTGCGACGGGCTCGCTGACAACGCCGTATTGCTCGATCAACGCAGGGTCAACACCCAGCAATGCAATTTTCGCTTCGTTGGCGTAGGTGACGAACGATTGGTCAAAAATATGCGAGATGTTCGGGATCTCGCCCAGTCTTGCCGCACACAGTCCCGCTGTGCACGATTCGGCAAAGGTGATGTGACAGCCGTGTTGCAGCAGCTTTTGCGCTACGGCTTGTGCGTTTGTCGGCATAGCTTTGTCCTCCGTTTTTCGAGTTTTTACTATTATACTTCCCGATGTTGATGCTGTCAATACAAATTGCTTGCGTGACAGCGCACGGTGTGCTATACTGATGGAGTTCTATTCGGAAGGGATGAGGAATATGAAAATAGTGTTTGACGCAATGCCCGATACGGTTCTTGAAAAATTCTGCGGCGGCGAAAAAGAATTACGTGCCAAAATGTTTATCGATGAAAACGGAAAAATCCTGCGCGGAACATTGGCGCCCGGCGCCTCTATCGGTCTGCATACGCACGGGACATCCTCGGAGATGATCTATTATCTGAGCGGTTGCGGCAAGGTGATCTGCGACGGCAAGGAAGAGCGTGTTTTTGCGGGAGACTGCCATTATTGCCCCAAGGGCAGCGCTCATACGATGATCAACGACGGTGCGGAAGATCTGGTGTTCTTTGCGGTTGTACCGTTGCAATAAGCATAAGGAGATAGCTGTATGAGTTGGAATTTTATGTTTTTCTTCAACAGCGCCTTGCTTGGTGTAGGGTTGGCGATGGATGCGTTTTCGGTGTCACTTGCCAACGGTCTGCACGAGCCGAAAATGTCGCATAAAAAAACAGCGCTTATCGCAGGCACCTTTGCGTTTTTTCAGTTTCTGATGCCGATGGTCGGCTGGCTGCTGGTGCACACGTTGGTGCAGTGCTTTAAGCAGTTTCAGGTATGTGTGCCGTGGATCGCCTTGCTTTTGCTCGGCTTTATCGGCGGCAAAATGCTCATCGACAGCATTCGCGGCGGGGAAGAGGAGGAAGCGCCTGCTGTGGGGATCGCCGCCTTGCTTGTGCAAGGGATCGCTACCTCTATTGATGCGCTGTCCGTCGGCTGTACGATTTCGGATTACGGCTTTCTGATGGCATTTGTCTGCTGTCTGATCATTGCGATCGTCACCTTTGCCATCTGTGTCGCGGGACTGTACATCGGCAAGAGCTTCGGTACGCGCCTTGCGGGAAAAGCGGGGATTTTAGGCGGTGTGATCCTGATCCTGATCGGTCTGGAAATTTTTATTACGGGTGTGTTTTTCTGATATGCAATATCGTGTTGTACGAAGTGACCGTAAAACCATCTCTCTTGAGATCACGCGGGACGGTGAGGTGCTTGTCCGTGCACCGCGCCGATTGTCCAATGCACAGATCGAGAGCTTCGTGAAGGGGAAAGCCGCGTGGATCGAGAAGCATCTTGCTGTCTTTGCGGCTCGTCCGAAGGAGCCGCCGTTCACAAATGATGAGATCGTTCGCTTTGCCGAGCGCGCCAAAGAGATTCTGCCGCCGCGCGTGGCGTATTATGCCCAAAAGATCGGTGTGACCTATGAATGCATCACCATCCGCAACCAACGCACAAGGTGGGGGAGCTGCAGTAACCGCGGCAATCTGAATTTCAACTGTCTGCTGGTGTTGGTGCCGCCTGCGGTGATGGATTATGTGATCGTCCACGAGCTTTGCCACCTGAAGGAACTGAATCACAGCAAGCGCTTCTGGGACGAAGTTGTAGGCGCAATGCCCGATTACAAACAGCACGAGCGATGGCTCAAAGCAAACGGCGGTGCTTTGATCCGACGCTTAGCGTAACAGGAGATACCCGAACCTGCCGCTGAAATTGTGTGTTTTGCCTTTAACGGCGTTATCCTCCTTGCAAGGCGTCAGCCTTGCGTCGTCGTCTGCCTTGTAAAAGCCAAAACATCCGAATACAGCGGTCGGAGATTTTTTG
>SVPN01000030.1 GCA_015065805.1 Oscillospiraceae bacterium
ATATTACCTGCCATAGGGGTGTTTTTGTACTGTCCGCACAAATTGGGGCAGTTCAGATTCGGCAATGGGCGGGGCTTTGTTTACAGTTATTCTTTCCATTTGACTCCCGAGGAGAGCAGGGTGACATTGTTTTGCGACACTGTCAGCAGTCCGCCGTCTAACTCAGCGATGCGATCACTGTCATCGGGCAGGACGATCTTTGCATCGCACGCCACCACCGCCGTGATGAACGGAATGTGATCCGCCAGGATCGCCAGTTCGCCTTCTGTACCGCGCACCACAAGGGCTTGCACCTCGCCGCGGAACAGATCGCCGTCGGGAGAGGAAACGATCAGGTCAAAGGTTTTCATGATTGCATCTTCGCCGCCTTTTCCACCGCTTCATCGATCGTACCGACAAAGAGGAACGCGGATTCGGGCAGATCGTCGTGCTTGCCCTCAATGATCTCCTTAAAGCCGCGGATGGTCTCCGAAAGCGGCACATACGTGCCTTCGATGCCCGTGAATTTCTCCGACACGAAGAACGGCTGGGAGAGGAAACGCTGGATCTTTCTCGCACGCTGGACAAGCAGCTTGTCCGCGTCGGACAACTCGTCCATACCCATAATGGCGATGATGTCCATCAGCTCCTGATAGCGTTGCAGGATGCGCTGCACCTCACGCGCCACGGCGTAATGCTCCTCACCGAGGACATCGGGGGAGAGGATGCGGCTGGTGGATTCCAGCGGATCAACAGCGGGATAAATACCCTGCGATGCAATGCTTCTGGAGAGAACCGTTGTGGCATCCAGATGCGCAAACGTGGTGGCAGGGGCGGGGTCGGTCAGGTCGTCCGCAGGGACGTAGACAGCCTGGATCGAGGTGATCGAGCCCTTCTTTGTCGAGGTGATGCGCTCCTGTAAAGCACCCATTTCGGTTGCCAGCGTCGGCTGATAACCGACGGCAGAGGGCATACGGCCTAAAAGCGCGGATACCTCCGAGCCTGCCTGCGTGAAGCGGAAGATGTTGTCGATGAAGAGAAGCACGTCCTGTCCTTCGGTGTCGCGGAAATATTCCGCCATTGTCAGACCCGACAAAGCGACGCGCATACGCGCTCCGGGCGGCTCGTTCATCTGACCGTACACGAGTGAGGTGTTGCTGAGAACGCCCGACTCGGTCATTTCACAGTACAGGTCGTTGCCCTCGCGGGTACGTTCGCCGACACCCGTAAAGACCGACAGACCGCCGTGCTGTTTGGCGATGTTGTTGATCAGCTCCATGATCAGCACGGTCTTACCGACGCCTGCACCGCCGAACAGACCGATCTTACCGCCCTTGGAATAGGGGCAGATCAGGTCAACGACCTTGATGCCGGTCTCCAGCACCTCGCGGGAGGTGGACAGCTCGTCATACGCGGGTGCAGGACGGTGGATGTCCCAGCGCTCGGCGGTTTCGGGTGCGGGCTTGTTGTCCACGGGATCACCCAGCACGTTGAAAATACGGCCGAGCGTTTCGCGTCCGACGGGAACGCTGATGGCTTTGCCCGTATCGGTGACGGGCGTGCCGCGTTTAAGACCGTCGGTGGATGCCATCGCGATGCAACGTGCCACGTTGCCGCCGATATGCTGTGCCACCTCAACGGTGAGGACACGCTCGTCGATAGGCATCGTCAAGGCGTTGAGGATCGCGGGAAGCTCGCCTTCTTTGAAACGGACGTCTACGACAGGTCCCATAACCTGCGAGACGGTACCGATATGCGGTGTGTTCATAGGAGTCACTCCTTTGAATGAGACTTATTGTTCGCCGCTTCCTGCGACGATCTCGGTGATTTCCTGTGTGATCGCGCCCTGGCGCGCACGGTTGTACTGCAGCTGCAGATCGGCGATCATTTCCTGCGCGTTCTTGCCCGCGGAATCCATCGCCATACGGCGCGCGGCAACCTCGGACAGGAAGCTTTCGCGCACCGCCGCCATCAGCACACCCGATACATATTCGAGCACGGCGGCGGGGAGAATGGTTTGTTCATCGGGCTCGAACACGATCCCTGCACTGTCGCTTTGTTCACCGCGTTCAAGCGGCAACACCCAGCGGACGGTGGCGGTCTGGGTCATCATCGAGTTGTATTCGGTGCAGACGATGCCGAGCTTGTCATACTCGCCGTTGACAAACTCTTCACACAGCGTTTTGGCAAGTGCGCGCGCTTCGGCAGAGGTGTAATCCTCCGATGAGTTGATCTCACACCCGAAACGTTCGCAGGCGCGCTTGCCGATGGGATAATACTCGGCTTTCGGCATAGACGCGACAAGGCGGAAGATATTGGCATTGTAGCCGCCCGCCAGTCCGCGGTCGCCCGCGATGACGATCAGACGCGTACGCCCGTCCTCGCGCACGGCAAGATAGGGGCTTTTGGCGGTTTCGGGAGATGCGGTGAGCATCGATACCGCGTTGATGACCGCATCGGCATATTGGCGGCTTTTCACCATCGCTTCATTTGCGCGACGGATTTTCGAGGAGGCAACCAGCCCCATGGCTTTGGTCAGATGCAATGTCGAGTTGACGCTTTTGATGCGACTGCGCAACAGCTTTGTATTGGCACCCATCTGTTACCACCTCTGCACGGATTTCAGAGCCTCTTCAAGGATCTCAACATCCTCGGGCTCAAAATAGCCGCTTTCAAAACGCTCCAGAAGAGCGGCGTAGACATTTTCTAACTTTTCATACAGTGCCTGCTCGTAGGCGTGTACCTCGGCGACGGGCACCTCGTTGAGGAAGCCGTGGGTCACGGCGTACACGATCGCGACCTGGCAACCGACGCGCACGGGGGAGTTGCGGTTTTGCTTGAGCACCTCCACGATGCGTTCGCCGAGCGCCAGACGCGCCTTGGTATCGGCGTCCAGATCACTGCCGAACTGCGCAAAGGACTGCAGTTCACGATACTGCGAATAGAGCAGCTTCAGCTCGCCCGATACCTTTTTCATCGCTTTGAGCTGTGCCGAACCACCGACACGGCTGACCGAAATACCCGGGTTGATGGCGGGCATAATACCCGCGTGGAACAGCTCGGTCTCCAGGAAGATCTGACCGTCGGTGATGGAGATCACGTTCGTGGGGATATACGCCGACACGTCACCTGCCTGCGTTTCGATCAGCGGCAACGCCGTGATCGAGCCGCCGCCGTATTCGGGCGCGACACACGCCGCACGCTCGAGCAAACGGGAGTGCAGGTAGAAGACGTCGCCGGGATAGGCTTCACGGCCGGGCGGACGGCGGATGAGCAGGGACAGCGCGCGGTAGGCGACCGCGTGCTTGCTCAGGTCGTCGTAAACGATCAGGACATCCTTGCCCTGTTCGCGGAAATATTCCGCCATCGCGCAACCTGCATAGGGCGCGATGTATTGAAGCGGTGCGGTTTCCGATGCCGATGCCGACACGATGATGGTGTAATCCATCGCGCCTGCGGCGGCAAGGTTGTTGGCGAGCTGTACCACCGATGTGTTTTTCTGTCCGATGGCAACGTAAATGCACAGCACATCGCTGTGTTTCTGGTTGATGATGGTATCGATAACGATCTCGGTCTTACCCGTCTGGCGGTCACCGATGATCAGCTCACGCTGACCGCGACCGATGGGGATCATACTGTCGATGGCCTTGATGCCCGTCTGAAGCGGCACCGACACGCTCTTACGCTCAATGATGCCGGGGGCTTCCGATTCGATCGGGCGAAAGCCGCTGTAATCGATGGGGCCTTTGCCGTCGATCGGCTCACCCAGTGCGTTGACCACGCGACCGAGCAGCTTCTCACCGACGGGGACGGACAGCACTTTGCCCGTGCGGCGCACGGTGGAGCCTTCGCGGATGCTGTTTTTATTGGACAGAAGGGCGACCGAGACGGTGTCCTCTTCCAAGTTTTGTGCCATACCCGCACTGCCGTCTTCGAATTCCAGCAGTTCGCCTGCCATACAGTTCTTCAAACCGTAGACGCGGGCAATGCCGTCACCGACGAGGATAACGGTGCCTGTTTCCTGCATCTCCATACGGGAACGGTAGTTGCGGATCTGCTCTTTTATGATGTTGCTGATCTCTTCAGGCTTGTTACTCACGCTTCGATCACTTCCTTTATGCGAGATACTTGTCGTTTCAGACTGTTGTCATACACCGTGCCGTCAAGCTCCACGATCATACCGCCGATGAGGGATTCATCGACCGCATAATCCGCGTCCACGGTACGCCCGCTGAGGGCTTGCAGTTTGGTGATCAGAGCGCGCTTTTGCTCGTCAGTCAGCGGCACAGCGCTGGTGACTGCGGCGTGGGAAACGCGTCTGTCATCGTCAAGAAGGGCGTCAAATTCCGCTTTGGCGGCGTCAAATTGCAGGAAGCATCCTTCCTCACACATCAGCTTCAGGAAGGACAACACCGTCTCCTCCACCGATGCGGCGAATGCCTTGTCAAGAAGCCCCACCCGTTCCTCTCGCGCCACATTCGGCAATGAAAGAAGCACCTTGTAGTCGGGGTTGGCCTCCAGCATTGACTCAATCAGCGACAGGGAACGTGCGACGGCATCGACATTGCCGTCCTCTTTGGCGAGCATAAACAATGCCGCGCCGTATTCCTTGGCAATATCAGTCATTGGCGTCACCTATATTCTCAAGAAACGAATCGATCAGCACGCGGTGATCGTCCGCCTTGACCTCACGTTCCAGGATTTTTCCCGCTAATGCCGTGGAAATATCCACGATCTCGCGACGAATGCCCTCCTCGGCATTGCGGCGCTCCAGCTCTGCCTGCGCCTGTGCCTGGCGCACGATGCCGTCGGCACGGGACTGTGCGTCGTCAAGGATCGTTTCGCCGCGACGCTTTGCCGCGTCGGCGGCATCCTTGATCATCGCATCGGCAGTTTCCTGCGCCGTCTGCATACGGCTGTCCCATTCTGCTTTGTTGGCATTGGCGGATTCCTCCGCTTTCTTGGCGGCTTCGTACTGCTTGTCAATTTCCGCCTGGCGTTTCTCCAACGTCTCTTTCACGGGTTTATAGAGGAATTTTTTGATGACGAGAAAGAGGATCAGAAGGTTGGCAAGTGAGATCAGGACGCTCCAGATGTTGACCGATATGATATCCAGTGATTGCATATCTATTCACTCCACAGGTTTGTAGATTAACCGCCGATCGTCGAAACAAGAATGTTGACCAGCAGGTTGGGGGCGACAAAGATGAGCAGGATCGCAATAACAAGGGCGTACAGACCGGTGGTTTCGGCAATCGCACAGCCCATAAGCATCGTGCTGGTGACCGAACCCTTTGCTTCGGGCTGACGGCCGATAGCTTCACAAGCGCTTGCAACCGCGTTGCCTTCACCGATACCGGGGCCGATACCTGCGATCATCGCAAGACCTGCGCCGAGCGCACAGCAACCTAAAATAATACCGATAGCGAGTTCCATAGTCAATTACCTCCGAGTTTGTTTTGTTTTTTGGCTTCTATTTTCGCCCGACGAGCGGCATAATCCTCCGCCGGGAAAGCTCCTGAAACATACATCATGGTCAGCATCGCGAAAATAAACGCTTGCAGACAGCCGCTGAACACATCGAAATAAATCGACAGTATCGCGGGAATACCTATACGCAGAAACGGGATGTCACCAAGCACTCCGGGAAGCCAGCCGAGCACGATCGCTGACAGTCCACCCAGTCCCGAAGCGACCAGCACCGAAATAACCGTACCCGACAGCACGTTTCCGTAATGACGAAATGCCATCGAAATGGGGGTAGCTACCTCGCTGATAATGTTGATCGGGGTCAGCAACGCGACGGGTTGCGCAAAGCTTTTGGCATACCCCCAAGGACCGCATTTGAATTTGTAATAGGTGATAAGGATAAATACCAGTACTGCCCAACCACCGACAACATTCAGGTCGGAGGTGGGAGGGAAGAGACCGAACAGAGACAGAAGGCTGGAGAATGCTGACAGACCGAGGATGGCACAAATGAACGGTCCGTAGTTGCTGAAAAACGGATCCATGTTGTCTTTGACGAGCCCTTCGGTCTTTTCGACGATCCATTCGGCGAGGTGTTGTCTTGCCGAAGGCTTATCCACCTTCATACCACGTGTTAAAAATAAGCACAGGCAGGTAACGGTGATGATCACCGCCCAGGAATTGATCTGTGCCTCCGTGATATACAACGGTTGCAAAGGCATATCAACGGTAAAGTAAATATATGCACCCGAAAGAGAAATGCCCTCCGAGGCGGGCTTTGTCAGAATCTGCAGCACAATGATCGCAACGATCGGGAGGATCGCTCCGAGAAGCAGCAAGATATCCACAGCCGTAAGGCGACGCTTTTGTGACATAAAAAGCTTCCTCCTGATCAATCTTTTTTAAACAACGGGCGCACAGCAATGGCAATACGCGGAAATAAGAGCGGCAAAATCACGGCAAGGGGATGAAACACGGGAACGGCAAAACCGATAACCGCGATTACTAAAAGGCCGAGCAAACGATAGGTCTGTGAGAGCTTCATCAAGGAACGAGCATCTTTTTCGTCTTTCGTGACTGCCCGCTGTACCGTTAAGCCGAGAAGCAAAAAATTTGCGATGGCGGCAGCGGCTGACAGCAGGTTTCCCAGAAGCACCGTAGAGTTCCATTTGCCGATCACTAAAAACACGGCTTGCATCAGCACGCTGAAGATCAATACGAAGCTTGCGATGTATCGCGTTTCTTGTTTAACAGTGGGATCAAGCTTTGGCACGCACAGGACACCTCTTTTTACGTAATATATTTATAGTATACAATGGAATGCGGTTTAACGCAAGAGAATTTTGGCAATTTCTCAAATAGATGCATAAAAATATACGGAGGAGGCTGCATTCCCGCATAGCCTCCTCCGTGTAAGAGAGGGAGTTATTCCTTCGGTTTCTTTCCTGCAAATGTACCGATAACCGCCGAAACGACGGCAAGGGCGGCAAAAATGCCGACGGCGATCAGATCCCCCGTTGTCACGGCGGTAAAGGCGAAGCCGTCCTCGGTCTGGATGGCACGGAACAGCCACACCGCTCCTACAGCGGCAAACACAATGGAGGCAAGCGCACTGACAAGCACAACGGGTTTGCCTTTGGTAACCGCGGCGCGGCGCGGTTGCTCACTTGTCAGATCCATCGTGACGGACAGTGCCAGTGCCGCGGCAACGGTGATCACCGTTTCGGGCACCATATACGCCGCGTTGTAGGAGACGGAATAGAGCAGTGCCTCGTCCAGCGGTATATCCACACCGCGCCATACGGTGAAGCCCGATACAAAGTGGCACAGATAGCGAAGGACACAACATAAGAGTGCACCCGATACCAAAGCGGTACTTTGTGAACGGCTCACCTTGCGGAAGAGTCCTCCGAGCCCCAGAACGGTAAAAGCAATGGCATAATCGAGCAGAATGATGGCAATTGCTGCCCACGCGGACGTTGCATAGGACAGATTGTCAAGGCCGGTCAACAACTGCAAGAGTGAGCCCGCAAAGCCGACCAGCAAGCCCCACGGTGTTCCGTGACGGTAGGCAATCACAAGAATGGGGAGCATCGAGGCGAGTGTGACATCGCCGCCGAACGGCATCTGCACAACAGGGATGAGAGACAGCACAAATGCCGCGGCAAGCATCACGGCGCTTTCTGTCAGACGAACAGTGGTTTTCATAAGGCATCAGCCTCCTGTCAGAATGTTACAAGCGGCAACAAAAAAGCGCCTTTTTCGCCAAAGCGGAAAAAGACGGTTCCTTATCGCCGCACTGCTCGAAAATCAGCTGACAGAACGGCACAATATGAAAACATCCCTCCGCCGGTATTGCCCGGATCAGGTCACAGGGTTTCGGGACCGAATGCCCGCTCTCAGCCGACCGTTGTCAGCACCCCTTGTTTGCTTTTTTGTGGAGCTTGTACGCGTATTATCATACTGCGGATACGGATTTTTGTCAATAAAATTCAAAAAATATGTGGTTATTTATAAAAATTTAAAGAAATATCCACAAAAATTGTTGCATTTGGGCAAGCGGGGGTGGTATAATACACACTGTTACATTGTCAGAAAGAAGGAGGCCGCCTCGGAGTGGCAGAACAATATATCGGTGTTGACCGTATGGAACACGCGGTCGCGCTGTTCGGCAGCTTTGATGAAAACATCAAGCTGATCGAACAGCATTATCAAGTGAATGTGACCAACCGCGGCTCGGATATCCGCATCAGCGGCGATGTCGAGGCGGTGGATAAAGCCGTCCGCGCGATCAACGGTCTGCTTCAGCTCATCAACCGCGGCGAACAGCCGACAGAGCAATCGGTACGGTATGTGATGATGCTGGTGGACGAGGGCGGTGAGGAGGAGCTTCCGAAATTAGGCTCGGACAGCATCGCCGTGACCGCGAAAGGCAACCCCGTCAAGCCCAAGACACTCGGACAGAAACGGTATGTGGAGGCGATCCGCCAGAACACCGTCACGATCGGTGTCGGCCCTGCAGGTACGGGCAAGACCTATCTTGCCGTTGCAATGGCGGTCAAGGCGTTCCGCGCCAAGGAGGTCAACCGCATCATCCTGACGCGTCCTGCGGTGGAAGCGGGCGAAAAGTTAGGCTTTTTGCCGGGTGATCTGCAGTCAAAGGTCGATCCGTATCTCCGCCCGCTGTATGACGCGCTGTTTGAGATGCTCGGCGCGGAAACCTATCAGAAGTATCTGGAACGCGGCAACATCGAGATCGCCCCGCTTGCGTATATGCGCGGCAGAACACTGGACGACAGCTTCATCATTTTAGATGAGGCGCAAAACACCACCCCCGAACAGATGAAGATGTTTCTCACGCGTCTCGGATTCAATTCCAAAATGGTGGTGACGGGCGATGTGACGCAGATCGATCTTCCCGACGGGCGCAAAAGCGGCCTGAAGGAGATCCTGAAGATCCTCAAGAATGTGGAGGATATCGCCATCTGCGAGTTCGGACAGAAGGACGTTGTGCGACATCAGCTTGTGCAACGCATCATTGAGGCATATGAACGCTTTGAAAAGACGAAAGCAACTGAAGAAAGGAAGCGTACAAATGGCAAAGGTAAAGGTAGTCATTGAGAATAAACAGAAAACGGTGAAGGTTCCGACAGGCTTGCGGATGCTGATGCGCCGTTGTTGCAACGCGGTGCTGGAAAACGAGCATTTCGGTGAGCCCGCGCAGGTGGACATTTCCATTGTGGACAACGAGCAGATCCGCGAGATCAATGCAGAGCATCGCAACATCGACAGCGTGACGGATGTGCTGTCGTTCCCGCTCGGTGAGGGCGGCATCTACGACCGCCACCCCGAAACGGGCGCCTATATGCTCGGTGACATCGTGATCTCCATTGAACGTGCGCAGGAGCAGGCGGAGCAATATGAGCACAGCTTCCAGCGCGAGGTCGGCTACTTAGTGGTGCATTCGATGCTGCATCTGCTCGGTTACGATCACGTGGAGGGCGGCTTGCAGGCGGTGCGTATGCGTGAGCACGAAGAAGCCGTGATGCAGAAGATCGGCTTGCCCCGTGACGGAAGCTATGTGTTGAATACGTGAATGTTTTCCTGAGCATTTTGTGGGTTTCGCAAAATGCTCCTTTATTTTGAGCGTTTTTCGTAAAACGGAGGAACAACGATGACAACCTTTGAACGGATCTATGAAGCGGTAAAGCAGATCCCCTGCGGCAAGGTCGCGACCTACGGCCAGGTGGCGCTGATGGCGGGCAATCCGCGCTGGTCGCGCGTGGTGGGGTATGCGCTTCACCAAAATCCCGCCCCGGGTGTGATCCCGTGCCACCGTGTAGTCAACCGCGAGGGACGGGTGGCACCGGCGTTTGCGTTCGGCGGAAGCGGTGCGCAACGGGCATTGTTAGAGCAGGAGGGCATCGTGTTTAAAGAGGACGGCACGGTGGATTTGGCAACCTGTCTCTGGCAGCCGTAATACGGCATAAAAACAAAACGCTCCGTGTGTTCAAAAGCACACGGAGCGTTCGGAGCGATCACATAGGGAGGAAGCCCTATGTGACCGCTCCGTTTATTCTTTTGTGTAGAAAATATTCAGCACCTGCTCGTACAGTGCCTTTTCGTCAACGTGAAATTCCGCATAACCGTCTTCACCCTTCACGATGTCGCCTGCAACCGCCCAAAAGGAAAGCGGCTGTGTATGACGCACAAGGGAGGTGGTGAGAAACGTGATCTTTGAGGGGGTCAGCGAGGTGATCGATTCGTCGGAAACCGCCTCAAAGAGATCAAGCGGCACCTGCAGATCCTGCTTGGCGGCGGCAAGCGCTTTTTCGGCATAGGCGGCAAGATACTGCTTTTGCCGTGCCATACGGTCGGCATTGGAGGTGAGCTGATCGGTATCGCGCTCACGGATATAGCGCAGAGCATCCGCTCCGTAAAGGGTGAAGGTTTCTCCCTGCGGATGGATGGGGCCGTAATAGCTTTGAAAGTCCGAAAGCAGTGTAACGGTTACGCCGCCGATCGCATCGTTCAATGTCGGGATGGCATTGACATCAAGGGCAAAATAGGTGTTGATCGGGATGCCGTAAAGCAGACGGGATACCGCCCGCACGGTGGCTTCACAGCTTTTCTCGCGTCCGTCACCGTAGGCATAGGACAGACAGATCTGCGTGTTTTCCGTCCCCACAAAGCTGCCGTCCTCGGCAAACAGATCAATGGCGGCGATGGTATCGCGGGAAACCGCAAGTGCATCCAGATCGCCGTTTGCCGTGTCAATGGACAGCACAACAAGGGTATCTGCCTGACCGCCCGTACCGACAACGCCGCTTTCAAGGCCCAGAGACTCTCTGTCCACACCGATGCACAGAATGTTGGTGCGGTTTTCGTTAAAGCGGTAGAGCTCTCCGTTATAGCGAACGGTGCGTCCGTCGTCGGTGATCTCGACAGCGGTATCCTGCTCGATCTCCTCGGGAACAACAATGGTTACGGGGGCGTCGGGCAGCAATTGCTGTCGTCCGCGGTGTTGCAGGATCACCACTGTCAGCACGGCGATCAGTATAATGCCGATCAGGCACGCCAAAATGATCAGGATCACATTGCGCACGGTATGGTTTTTCTTTTTGGTATGCCGTCTTGACGGCGGAGCGATCACCAGATCGGGCTCAGCGGCGTTTTCGGGAACAATGTAGTCCCGATGACGGCGTATTCCTTCTGCGTTGAACTTCAGATCCTCGGGGGTCAGCTCGTGATTGGGTGCATACGGATCAGGTTCGTGTCGGTTGGTCATTTACAAGCACTCCTTGTACAAGGTAGCGGACATTTTTGTTCCACCCGACGCAGGTGCTCAGCGTTACGATGCGGTCGGCAACGGTGACGGGAACATCGCGGGTGTTGACGGTGAAGGTTTTCGGATCGGTGGCGTAGGCGAGATACTCCGCCCACACCGCATCGTCGGAATAGTCAAACGAGTTGAGAAGATGACGGTTGTCATATTCATATGCGGCAAAGATCTTGTAGGTATAAATATGCCCGGGAGTGTAAAGGTAGATGGTGTCGTAGGTGTCGAAGAATTCCTTGTCCTCAAAGTCGTGGAGACTGCTGAACATCGTACCGTTGAGCATATTATGCCCGTAAAAAACCGTGTTACGGTGCATCAGATCGGTGCCGTTTTTCTTTTCGCTGTAAATTGTACCTGCAAATTCATATTCGCGGTAAATGTTATGATCCAGATAGAAGCCGTCTGCTTCATCGGTCGCACACGCGACGGGGTAATCCACTGCCGTGCCGGGAACGTACAGCCACGCATAGATATCCGAATTGGTTGCTTTGAGGGTGGCAAAATCCACAGGGTTTTCGGGCAGGGGTTGGGTGGTGGTTGTCGTGGGGGAGGTTTCGTCCTCCGGAGCGGTCGGTACCGTCGGTGCCGTGGTGGTGGTCGGTTCGACGCGCTGAACGGGCGGCGGCAGAGTGCCGCTTGTCCAGTACCACGCAAAATAGCCCACACCGACACCGATGCCGATCACCAGCAACACGATCAGCAGGATCAGCAGGATCTTGGAGCGCGATGACATAGAAAACTCTCTCCTTTGTGAAAAAAGCCCCGCATTCCTCAAATCACTTCAAGGAAGCGGGGGATGTCAAGGCTTATTTCTTGTCGGACAGCTTTTTCGCCGCCACACCGGCCGCGCCTGCCGCCGCAAGAGCGATCGCGGGGATCAGCAGCGTGTAGCCCGTTTGGGGAGCGGTGGGAGAATCGTTCGAGCCGCTGGGCTTCGTGCCCGTCGTGGTGGTGATGGTGGGAGCAGTGGGGCTGATCTCCGCCAGTGCGGGAAGAGTGAAGCTCGCCATCAGCAGAACGGCGAGAACAACTGCAAACAGTTTTTTCATAAGAGTTTCCTCCTCAGACTATATTGTGAATAGGGGTTTTATCTACATACACTTTCATTATAACGCAAAAACCGCATTTGTCAATCCCTCATTTTCGCCCAAAACAGTTTAAACACCGCAAAACCGAGCATAATGCCGATCATATTGAGCAAAAAATCGTCAAAATCCAGACTTCCGAGCAACGTGAAAAACTGTGTCAGCTCAATGCAGGTGACGATCAGCAGACCGATCAAGAAGGTGCTTTTTGCAAAGCGACAGCGCGAAAAGAAAAACGGCAGGCACATACCCACAGGCATAAACATCACGACATTGCCGATGAGATTCTGCCACGCGTGCGGAACGACATCGGCAGGCTTGCCCGTCACGATGATCCGCACGAACTGAACGATGGTCTGAAACGGGAACAGCATGGAGCGAAGCTCTTCAAAATAGGTGCCGTCGCGGGTGCTGTCCAAGCGCTGTCCGAATAACAGCCACAGCATACACAGGCAGTAGACGATGAAAAGAACGGTAACAAGAGGCTTGAAGCGTTTCATCAGCGGTCACCGTCGCAGAAGGCATCGGCGTGGTCGCGGATAAAGGTGATCAACGTTTCATCGAGCGGTGAAGAAGCAAGAGTCGCCTTCATAGAGGCGGCAAGAGCCTCGTCGGCGGTTTGCAGATAGTTGCGCAGATCGGCGGCAAGAGCGTCAAAGCCTAAAAGCTCCAGTCCGTCGGCGGCAAGCTCGGAAAAGCCGAACTGACCGCTTTGACGCAGTACCGTGGCATCGTCGCCCTTCATTTCATTCATAAACAGCCACACACTGTAAACGGCACAGCGCTCCTGCGACAGAGCGGGGATCACCGCATAGGCGTTGCCCTTGGCATCCTCCGCCTTGGCAAGCAGATTGGCAACGACCGCTTTGACAAGCTGATCGTCGGGAGTGCTGTCAAGAAGCTCCCGCGTCATAACGCGATAGGTGCTCATCAGACGGGCGGCGTTGGAATTGTCTTTGGGGAACAACACGCGGGTGAGCAAGAGGGAGATGCCGATCGCGGCAACAAACAGCAGTAACCAGTGCATAGGTCAATCCTCCACTAACAAGCGATAGATCTCGCTTTTTTTGATTTTGGTTTCGGCGGCGGCACGCTTGGCGGCTTCCGAAACGCTCAGTCCCTCTTCGATGTAATCCTGCGCCATCGCCACCGCATCCTCCAGTGTGGCGGGAGCGGCTTCCTGCACGGGAGCACCGCCGACGATCAGCACAAATTCGCCGCGCGGAGCCTCCTCACGAAACCGTTCGACAGCCTGAGAAAGAGTCGTGGTGATGACCTCCTCGTGGAGCTTGGTCAGCTCGCGGCAAAGAGCCAGCGGGCGATCGCCGAGCGTATCAAGAAGATCGGCAAGGGTATAGGGGAGCTTGTGGGGTGCTTCGTAAAAAATCATCGTGCGCGGCTCGTGTCTGATCGCCTGCAGATGCTCGCGGCGCGACCGTTTGGAGACGCTCAGAAAGCCCTCAAAGGTGAACCGCCCCGCAGGCATACCCGACAGAGCAAGGGCGGTGATCACCGCGCTCGGTCCCGGCACACAGCCGACGGGAATTCCTTTTTCACGGCACAGACGCACGAGATCCTCGCCGGGGTCGGAGATGGCGGGCATACCCGCATCGGACACCAGCACGATGTGCTCGCCTGCTTCCATACGGGCGCAAAGCTGTTCGCCTTTTTCGCGTTTGTTGTGTTCAAAGTAGCTGATCAGCGGCTTCTTGATGCCGAAATGATTGAGCAGACGCAGGGTCACGCGGGTATCCTCTGCTGCGATCAGATCGCATTCGCGAAGCGCCTCAAGGGCGCGCGGCGAAAAATCGGATAGATTGCCGATGGGTGTCCCCACCAGCGTCAGTCGTCCTTGCATACAGGTTCTCCTTTTAGCGGTGCTTGCACACCATACACAGCCAACCGCGTTGTTCAAAACGGTGTTCAATGACAAAGCCGCAGGCATTCAGGGCTTCGACGACCTCTGCCTCGCGGGTGTCGATGATACCCGAAACAATGTACACGCCGTTCTCCTTTACAAAGGGCTTGACGGCAGGGGACAGCATAATGATCGCGTCGGCAACGATGTTGGCAACTACCAGATCGAACTGTCCGCTGACCTTATCCACAAGATCGCCCTCCACAACGGTGTAGCGCGGAGGTGTCAGACCGCTTCGCTCGCCGTTTTCGATGGCGGTTTTAACCGCTAAGGCGTCGATATCGACAGCAAGAGCGGAGCGTGCGCCTAAAAGCAGGGCGGCGAGCGACAGAATGCCGCTTCCGCAGCCCACATCAAGCAGGTCGGTGTCGGGGGTGATGACCGTTTCCATAGCTTCGAGCACTAAGCGGGTCGTTTCGTGACCGCCTGTGCCGAACGCCATACCGGGATCGATGTTTAGCACGGTGCGTCCTTCGGCATCGTCTACGGTGTCCCACGTCGGGCAGATGAGCAGCTTTTCACCGATTTTGAGCGGCTTGAAATATTGCTTCCAGTTGTTCGCCCAGTCTTCCTCGCTGATGGCGGTCGTCACGACCTCGTTGGCGATGCCGTTTGCCGTCAGCCGTTCCTGCAAGAACGCAAGAGCCTCGGCAGGGTTGTCTTCGGGCGAGAGATAAATGTGGATCAGCGAGTGGGTGCGATCCTTGGCAAGCAGGTCTTCGTCGATGAGATCGATGTGGGCAATGTCACGTGCCCCCTGCTCTAAATCGCTGTAATCTTCAATGTACAAGCCGTAGGGGACAAGCATATTCGCGATGTCCGACGCGCGGTCGGTATCTGCCTGCGGTACGGTGATGCACACTTCGGTCCATTGATTGTTCATAGTTATGCCTCCAGATAGGCTGTCATTTTCGAGCAGTCAAGCGCATCAAAGGACAGCATAAAGTCGCGCAGTTTTTCGACGATGATGCGGCAACCGCCCTCACGGTTGCTCTCGATGTTCATCGGCATCACGGGGTCGTGCACCGACAAGCGGAGCAGTGCCCAGCCGTCACCGTCCTCGGCACCGAACGAGATGCGCACACCCTCGGCGCTGTCGTCGGCGACCGTCCAGCCGTTGTCATTGGCGAAGGCTTCTAACTCGGCAAGAACCTTCATACCGTAGCCGCGGAAATCCGCTTCCTTGATGTTGAAGCGAAGCTCCTTGCCCTCGGCGGGCTCGGCAAGCGCGGCGATGAGATCCTCAAGGGTCTTGCCTTCCTTGCGGAGCTGTGCCGCCTTGATGATGATGCGGGTGATAAGATACGCACCGTCATCTAAGAAGTAGTTTTCCTTGAGAGCGGCGTGACCCGAGGTTTCGATGGCGAGCGGTGCATATTGTCCCGCTTCGCACAGGCGGATGGCTTCGTTGATGACGTTTTTATAGCCGCGCTTGAAGCGGCAGTGCTTGCCCTTGAGGTCCCGTTCGATGAAGGTCTTCAGACCGTCGGAGGTGACCGAATCGGTCACCACAACGGAGCCTGCGGGCGCGTTTTCCAGCGCGATCGCGGCGGCAAGTGCCACAAGACGGTTGCGGTTGATCTCGCGGCCGTCCGAGCCGACACAGCCTGCGCGGTCAACATCGGTGTCAAAGATCACACCGAGATCCGCTTTGGCGTTGACGGTCGCCGCACATACGGAGTGCATCGCGTCGGCATCCTCGGGATTCGGGATATGGTTGGGGAAGTGACCGTCGGGCTCAAGGAACTGACTGCCTTGAATGTCGGCACCCAGAAGCAACAGTACATCGGTGGCGTAAAAGCCGCCTGCGCCGTTGCCCGCATCGACCACGATCTTGAAGCCCTCGAGCGGCTTGTCGTACTTATCGGCGTTGACGCCCTCACAGATGAGATCGCGCAGACGCTTGGCATAGCGGGGCATATAATCGGCAATGACCATTTCGCCGCCGGGTGCATTTTCGAATTCACCCTTTTCGCACAGCGCGAGGATCTCGGAAATATCACTGCCCTCCAGACCGCCCGTAGGACGGAAGAATTTCAGACCGTTGCGGTGGAACGGATGATGACTGGCGGTCAGCTGAATGGCACCGTCACACGGCAGGTCGAGCGTGCTCATAAACATGGCAGGGGTGGAGGCGAGTCCGCAGTCGTACACGGTGATGCCGCTTTGCGTCAGACCGCGGCACACCGCGTCACGCAGACGGGGACCCGAAATACGGCTGTCGCGACCGACGGAGATATGCAGATCCATCACCGCTTTGCCCGTCTTGTCGGCAAGCCACACGGCGAAAGCACGTGCCATCGTGACAACGACCTCATCGGTCAGATCCAGCGGTTCGCCCGCTACACCGTCCACGGCAACGCCGCGGATATCGGTGCCGCTCTTAAAATGCTTCCAATCGATCATATCTATCGTCTCCTTTTAAATAATCCGTTACAGTTGCCGCCTGAACGGCTTCTTTGACATCGTGAACCCGTAAAACGGTTGCACCGCCCAGTTGCGCGGCGGTGTGAAGCGCGAGAGTGCCGCCCAGACGCTTGTCGGCGGGACAGTCACCCGCCGCAAACGCGATCAGTCGCTTGCGCGATGCGCCGCACATCACGGCAACTTCAGGCAAGCCTTTTATAATACGCGGTAATGCGCGCAAAATCTGATAATCCGCTTCGCGGCTTTGGTGAAAGCCGATACCGATGTCCAGACACAGGCTCTCCATCGGCAACCCTGCCTTATCGGCAACGGTCAGCGCCGTTTCAAAATAACGGCGCACATCGAGCGGGTTTGCCGCATCCCGCGCCATCATCACCAGTCCCGCACCGTGTGCGGCGGCGATGGCGGGAAAATCGTTTGTCAGACTTCCCGATACATCGTTGAGGATAACAGCGCCGTTTGCAAGGGCATTTTTTGCCACAAGCGGCTCAAAGGTATCCACTGAAATCGGAATGGTGAGAGTACCCTTGAGTGCATCAAGCACGGGGGACAGACGCGCCCATTCCTCCTCGGGGGCGAGAGGTGTTGCACCCGGTCGGGTGGATTGTGCGCCGATATCCACGATGTGCGCACCCTCATTTTCAACGGTGAGTGCGCGCCTGACCGCGTCGGCGGGATCCAGAAACTGCCCGCCGTCGGAAAAGCTGTCGGGCGTGACGTTGAGGATCCCCATCACGGTTGTATGAGCAGTAGGAAAGGAAAACAAGCTGTTCACCTCTTTATTGCGCAGGCCGCACGGAAATGCCTTCCGCTTTCAGGTAGGCCTTCAGGTCGGCGATGTCGATCTCGTGATAGTGAAACAGGGAGGCGGCAAGCGCGGCATCGGCACAGCCGTCGGTGAGCGCTTCCTTGAAATGCTCCATCGTGCCTGCACCGCCCGAGGCGATGACGGGAACGGAAACGGCATTGGCAATGGCGGCGGTCAGTTCTAAATCATAGCCCGCTTTGGTGCCGTCACCGTCCATACTGGTGACGAGCAGCTCGCCCGCACCCAATGCGACGGCTTGCTTTGCCCATTCCACGGCATCCAGTCCGACGTTGAGTCTGCCGCCGTGCTTGTACACATCAAAGCCGCCGCCTTCACGGCGCTTGGCATCGATGGCGACAACGACGCATTGACTGCCGAATTTTTCCGCCGCCTCGCGGATCAGCTCAGGGCGGTCGATGGCGGCGGAGTTGATCGACACCTTGTCCGCCCCTGCCAAAAGCACGGCACGAAAATCCTCCACCGTGCGGATACCGCCGCCGACGGTAAAGGGGATGGATAACTGCTCTGCCACACGGGCGGCAAGTGCTGTCACGGTGGCGCGCTGTTCGTTGGAGGCGGTGATGTCGAGGAACACGACCTCGTCTGCGCCCGCATCGGAGTAGGCGGCGGCAACCTCTACAGGGTCACCTGCATCACGAAGCTGTACGAAGTTGATGCCCTTGACCACTCTGCCGTCCTTGATATCAAGGCACGGGATAATACGCTTGGCGTACATCAGCGCACCTCCTTTTGTACATAGTCGGCAAAGTTTTTAAGCATCTGCTCGCCGACACGACCCGATTTTTCGGGGTGGAACTGTGTGCCGAACACGTTGCCGCGTTGCACGCTTGAGCAGAAACGCACACCGTAATCGGTGGTGGTGAGCACATCGCTTGCATCGTCGGCAAAGCATGCGTAGGAATGCACAAAATAGACATAGGGTTCGTCGGGCAGGTTTTCAAGAAGCGGAGAAGCTTTCTCGGCGCGGATATCGTTCCAGCCCATATGCGGGATCTTGAGCCCTGCGGTGTCGGGCAGACGGCGCACATAGCCTTTGATAAAGCCGAGGCCGGCAACACCCTCGCCCTCTTCACTGCCCTCAAACAGCGCCTGCATACCGAGGCAGATACCTAAAAGCGGCTTGTTTGTTTCCTTGGCGTGCACAAGTGCGGGGATCAGTCCGCTTTGCTCCAGAGCGTGCATCGCATCGGCAAAGGCGCCGACACCGGGTAAGATCAAGCCGTCCGCCTGCATCGCAACAGCGGAATCGTTTGTCACAACGGTGGGGACACCGAGACGGGCAAACGCCAGCTCCACCGAGCGCAGATTGCCCGCACCGTAGTCTAAAATCGCAATGGTCATTAAAAAAACTCCTTTGAAGAGCATATATATCGAAAGTATACCATAAAGGATGCCGCGCGGTCAACGGGTTTTGAGCGAAAAACGGTTGACAAACGTGATATAATGAAAGAAAACATCAGGGGGTGACGGCGTGCGGGATATGACCTGCTGTTTCACGGGACATCGGCAATTGCCGACATATGAGTTAGATGTGCTTCAGGCACGGCTTGAGCGCACGCTTCGCCGTTTGATCGATGACGGCTTCACCTATTTCGGTGCAGGCGGCGCGGTCGGATTTGATACGTTAGCCGCGCAGACGGTGCTTTCACTGCGGGAGGAATTTCCGCACATCCGCCTGATCTTGGTGCTTCCCTGCGAAAACCAGACGGACGGCTGGTCCTCTGCCGATAAAGCGGTGTATGAGGAGATCCGACAACGTGCGGATAAGGTGGTGTACATCTCGCGCGCCTACACACCCGACTGTATGTTGCGGCGCAACCGCCACCTGGTGGACAACAGTGCTGTGTGCGTGGCGTATTTCCGCGAATACGGCGGCGGCACGGGCTACACCGTTCAATACGCCGAAAAGCAAGGCGTTCGTGTGATTCATATTGCATAAAAAGAGGGAGAACCGACAGGTTCTCCCTCTTTTGAATATAGGATTATGCAGTGTTATGGTTGCCACGGGAATTTAAAGTCGGGATCTCTTGTACCGCAATTCATACATATTCCGTATACAAAATTATGTTCACCCGGAGAGATATATACACCGCAAACCGGACAATAATTCTCGGTTTTGCCACAGTCTTGCATATGAAGATGCAACTTGTATCCGTCGGTTTCGCCGCAATACACGCACGTTGCGGGATCGTCCCAGGTCGCGGGGGCAAAGGAATGCCCGTGAGCCGTGTTGCCGACCGTACCGCATACGGTACAGACGGCATCCTGCGTACACGTTTCCTCTGTGAAGCTGTGCGGCAGTGTCTGCGTACCGGTTTGGTTGCAACGGGTGCAAATACCGCCGTCTGTGCAGGTGACGTTTTGATAGTCGTGGCCGAGCGGTTCACCGTTTGTCTCTTTACAAGCGGAGCAGATTTGCGGCTGTTCGCAGGTAGCCTGTGCAAAACTGTGCGGCAGTGTCTGCGCACCTTTTTGATTACAACGAGAGCAAATGCCGCCGTCCGTGCAGGTGACATTTTGGTAATCGTGACCGAGCGGTTCACCGTTTGTCTCTTTACAGGCAGAGCAGGTTTGCGCTTGCTCACAGGTGGCTTGTGCCCAGTTGTGACCAAGCGGTTCACCGTCTGTTTTTTGACACAATGAGCAGGTCTTTGCGGTTGTGCAGGTGGCATCAAGCCACTCGTGCTTGCATCCGCAGCCCGACAGTATCAGAGTGAGTGTGAGAAGGAAAACGGTCATTCGTACGATACGGTTGACGGTTTCAGACATTGCAGTCACCACTTTCTGTTTTTTTTGTGATATTCTATTCGCCTTTGGTTCACTTGTATTTATATGGTATCAGACACCGACAGCGAGGATGGCGGCGGAGTACAGAAAAGCAAGCAGATACTCAATCAGATTGGCACCGATCAGACCGATGTACAGCGAGGCGAGTGAAGCACCGCCTGCATCGGGCTCATGGATATGAGATCGAATATGTTGCTTATAGATGGCGTTGCCGAACAAGCCCATCAGCACGGCTTGCAGGACAAAAGTCCCCAGCGTTGCCCACAGACGGACAAATGTGGAAATAGTGGACATCTCGTATTTTGCCCGTTCGCCGTTGATGACGACTTCCGGTTTATAGGATTCGTTGCCGTTGTACACAATCCGTTGACCGCCGTCTTCAAGATATTGCTCATAAGCGGCAATGGGTTCTTTCAGAGGTTGAATCTCATCGAGATACGGCACGGTAAACAGCAATGTCATCAACGGCATCAATACCAGCGACGTTATGAGATACAAAAGGATGGCGACTTTATACATACGGCGGTAAAACAGCCAGTCATAGCGCAACAGAAATGCGGACCAGTTGAGGCTGACAAACCATTTTTTGCCCTCATTCTTTTTGAAGATCGGCATATAATACTCGGTGTTTTTCTCAATAAAAGAGGACCAGTCGGATTCGCCGAAGCCGTCTAAAATATGATCGTCGCTGTCTTCGTTCGAGGGCAGCTTTTTCCAGCATTCTTTGCAGTAGCCGTCGTGAGAATTGCAAACAGCACCGCAGTTTTCGCATATAACGGTTGTTCCGGACATACAGACACTCTCCTTTAAATCATCGTTTTACCCATTGGGCAACGGCTTCCATTACCGGCAGATTGCGGTAGAGGACATTGTTGATCTCCTGGTAAACCAGCGGTGTATCCTCACAGCCGATCTCAATGGTCAGCGAGGGGATACCGAGCGCATTCATCGCCCAGTCCTTGTAGCCACCGGCGTCCGTGCTTTCACTGCCGACGAGCGGATAGCCCGTGACAGCGCGTACCGCACAGCCAAGCTCATAGGACAGGCTGTTGACGGGCTGTGCCGAGCCGTATTCATAATAGATCAGACTGCCCATCGCGTGGTAGCTGATCGTGGCGTCAAACGTGCGGCTGAGCGTGTAATCCCGCAGTGCACGGGTTTCCTTGGCACTGAACACGGCTTCGCCTTTGTATTGTTGAGACGATGTCTTGGGACGGCCGTTGATAAGCTCCCATCCCGCATCAAAATTGCGGTTGAGATCGACACCGAAGCCGTTTGCCTTCCATTGCATCGCATAGGACGCCTCATCAAGGTTGGTGTAGCCTGCCGCAACATCGGAGGCATAGATGGCACGTTGTCTGTCGGTGGTCAGCCCCGTTTGCGCTGTCACAACGCCGTCGGGATTGCTCATCGGGATCAGGTGAAAGCACACATCCTCGGGCAGAGCTCCGCGCGTCAGGAGGTTGTCGGCGGATGCCATCATCACCCACGCGGTCATATGCTCCAGACCGTGGATGGCACCTTGAATCAGCACGTGGTGTGAGGCGGACTCCGCGCCGAGCTTCAGCACGGGGATATCCCGCCCGAGCTCACTGGTGCCGATGCTGCCGCGACTGCACGAGGACGGGAATTGCGCACACAGCGTATCGATATCGGCACACATTTGCTCATAGGTATACCAATTGGTGAGCGCTACCGTTGTCAGTGCCGCGTCAATGCCGTCGGCAGGAGCGATCCAGTAGGCCATCACGTAGCCGACAAGCCCGTAATACGACACCTTAGCATATTTTCCGCTCCACTCCAGCAACACCATCGTATCTCCTGCGGGGATGGTGGTGATCGCTTCCCAGCTGTACGGAGCGGGACGCAGGGTGATGTAATCGTGGCAGTTGGGCGTCCACAGCGAGGGCGTCACGCCGTCCGACAGCTGCGGCGGCACAGCAATGTGCGTCGGGGCGGTTGTCGTGGTGGTGGTGGGAGGCGCGGTTGTCGTGGTGGTGGGGGGTGCGGTGGACACCGTGGTGGGAACGGTTGTCGGCGGCAACGTGGTGGTTGCCGTCGTGGTAGTTGTCGTTGTTGTCGTCGTTGTTGTGGTGGTAGTGGTTGTCGTGACCGTTGTTGTCGTGACCGTGGTAGTGACCGCAGAGGTCGTGACGGTGGTGGTGACCGCAGAGGTCGGGTTCGGTGCGGTGGACACGGGGTGCGCTTGCGAGCAGGCGGTGAAGCACATCGCAACAGACGCTATGAACGCGATCCACGCGCACAGACGACGGGAATTGTGTAGGCTCATTTGACATCCTCTTTTTTACACATCTTGATTGTCGCCTGATCCGAAGCGACGGTATTTTCAAAATATAGCGTAACAGGAGATATCCGAATCTGTTTTTTGACAGGATAGGATACCGACCTGCTTGCGTCATGCTCACTCAGCATACGACAGTATTCTTCGTTCGCCTTCCTTGCATCTCGATACCCTATCCTG
>SVPN01000031.1 GCA_015065805.1 Oscillospiraceae bacterium
TCCACATCCCGCAGGAAGGTGCCGCCCACCGCATCGATCGCGCAGGATTCCGACGCGAAAATATAGCCGCCCGATTCCGTTGTACCGATGCACAGCGGACGGAAGCCCTTCGGATCACGTGCCGCAATCAGCTTTTTCGGGGACATCACGCACAGCGTGTAACAGCCCTCCAGGCGATACATCGCCTGCTCGATCGCCTGCTCGATGGAACCCGCTGTCAGGCGCGCGGTAATGATGGCGTGGGCGATCACTTCCACATCCGTCGATGTGTGGAAGATCGCACCGTGCATTTCCATATCTTTTCGAAGTGCCGCGGCATTGGTCAGACTGCCGTTGTTGGCGATCGCCATACAGCCCTTGCAGTGGTTGACGATCAGCGGCTGCGCGTTGATGCGTCCCTTGTTGTCGCGTGTGCCGTAGCGCGCGTGACCGATCGCCATCTGTCCCTTGGGCAGATTGGCAAGATTTTGCGCGGTGAACACATCACCGACAAGACCCGTATTTTTATAACCCGTGATCACGCCGTCATCATTGACCGCAATACCACAGCTTTCCTGACCGCGGTGCTGTAACGCATACAGCGCCATATATGTCAGACCGGCGATATCCGCTTCTTCGTGATCGAAGATTCCGAATACGCCGCATTCCTCACGAAGTTTTTCCAACATAATCCTTGCTCCCTTCCGGGTTAGTTTGCACTGAGTTCTTCCTGAAGGGCGGCTTCCTTTCTGAGAACTGCCGCCGTCATATCCTCACGCATCGCTATGAGCTTTTGCGCAAGCTCGTCATCCGACAACGCCAGGATCTGCGCCGCTAAAATCGCTGCATTTTCCGCACCGTTGATCGCCACCGTCGCAACGGGCATTCCCGACGGCATCTGCACCGTCGAAAGAAGGGCGTCAAGGCCGTCGAAAGACGGGCCCTTGACGGGAATACCGATGATGGGCAGCGTCGTCTGCGCGGCAAGAGCACCTGCCAAATGTGCCGCCATACCTGCCGCGGCGATCAGCACACCGAAGCCGTTCTCGCGTGCCGTCTTTGCAAATTCCGCCGCCTGCACGGGTGTGCGGTGCGCAGAGAAAATATGTGTTTCATAGGGAATGCCGAACCCTGCAAGTTTGTCCATCGCCTTTTGCACGATAGGACGGTCGCTGTCGCTTCCCATAATAATTGCTACTTTTTTTGCCATAATGATGCATCCTCCTTGAAATGACAAATGAAAAAAGCGCGGTGCGACGCACCACGCTTATATAGCGGCAGAAATTCCCGAAAATCGGGCAAAGCAGGTGGATTGACGCAAAAAGCCGGACAGCATCGAGCCTGACCAAACCTGCTTCATAACCAATCCACCCCACAATAAAAAAGATTACATATATTTTACCTTTTTTTCGTCCGTAAATCAAGTCTTTTCGATAAAAAAATGCAATTTGTCAATCGTGACAAATCCTTTCATAATCCTCGGGGAAAATTGGACAGTATAAGGCAAAGTGACCAACCTCAACATTGTTCACGCATTGACATCCGAAAGCGACAATGCTATAATCGGATAAAACGAAAGCGAGGGATTTTTTATGGATCACGGAGCAAAGGCGGAAGCCTTGTTCAAGGAAGGCTATAACTGTGCGCAGGCGGTACTGGGCGCCTATGCCGAGGAATTGGGGTTACCCATTGAAACAGCGATGAAGCTCTCCTCCTCCTTCGGCGGCGGTATGGGTCGTATGCGGGAGGTATGCGGTGCTTGCAGCGGTATGTTTATGGCGGTCGGTCTGCTTTACGGCTATGACACCCCCGAAACAGGTGCCCCGAAGATGGAGCTGTATGAGCGCGTGCGTGAGCTTGCCGACCGTTTTCGAAAAGAAAACGGCTCGATCATCTGCCGCGAATTGCTCGAGGGTGCGCAGGTCGGCGGCACACCCGAAGCCCGCACGGCGCAGTATTATCAAAAGCGTCCCTGCGGTGAATATGTCCGCATCGCGGCAAAAATCTTAGAAGAGTATATTGACGAAAACAAATAAGGAAAAGACGTCCTGCACCGCGTTGTGCAGGACGTCTTTTTACCGGTATTACAGAGCCGCGGCGACCGCGTCACCCATAGCATCCGTGCCGATCTTTGTCGTGCCCTCCGTGTAGATATCGGGCGTACGCAGACCGTCATCCAGCACCTTTTCGACCGCTTTTTCGATGGCATCCGCCGCCGCATCTTCGTTAAGCGAATAGCGCAGCATCATTGCAACCGACAGGATCGTTGCCAAGGGGTTGGCGATGTTCTGACCGGCGATGTCAGGTGCAGAGCCGTGAATCGGTTCATACAGACCGCGTGTACCCTCGCCGAGCGATGCGGACGCCAGCATACCGATCGAGCCCGCGATCTGCGATGCTTCATCGGAGAGAATATCGCCGAAGATGTTGGAGGTCACCATCACATCGAACTGCTTCGGGTTGCGTACCAGTTGCATCGCCGCATTATCAATATAAAGGTGGTTGACCTCCACCTCAGGATACTCTTTTGCCATTTCATTGACCGTTTCGCGCCACAGGCGGGAGCTTTCCAGCACATTCGCCTTATCGATGCTGTGCAGCTTCTTGCCGCGCTTCATCGCCGTTTCAAAGGCAACCTTTGCAATGCGCACGATCTCGGGCTTCGAGTAATACTCGGTGTCGTACGCCCCCTCGACCCCGTCCTTCTCGGTTCTGCCGCGCTCACCGAAATAAATACCGCCCGTCAGCTCGCGTACGACCATAATATCCATACTGTCGCCGATGATATCGGGACGAAGCGGACACGCGCTTTTCAGCGGGCCGTAAATCTTGGCAGGACGCAGATTGGCAAACAGCCCGAGAGCCGCGCGGATACCGAGCAGACCCGCTTCGGGACGCTGTTTACCCGACAGGCCGTCCCATTTGTAACCGCCGACCGCGCCTAAAAGCACGGCATCGGATGCTAAACAATCGTCGATCGTTGCCTGCGGAAGCGGCTCACCCGTTGCATCAATGGCGGCACCGCCGATGAGCGCATCGGTATAGTTTACGGTGAAATCAAACTTTTTGCCGACAGCATTCAGCACCTTGACCGCCTGATCAACGATCTCAGGACCGATGCCGTCGCCTTTGAGCAAGGTAATGTTATAGGTTTTCATATCAGTTTTCCTCCTTGACACTGCGGTTGATGGCGTTCAGGACACCTTTAACGGATGCACGGTTGATGCTGCGGGACACACCGACACCGTAGATTGGCTTGCCGTTCGGACGGCGCAGGCGGATGTAGGCGACCGCCTTGGAGTCGGAGCCTGCCGAGATGGCGTGCTCGTGGTACGCCATAAATTCGTAGCCCGTAAGACCGACCTGCGGCAGAGCGTTGAAGAACGCGTCAAGCGGGCCGTTACCGATCGCTTCGACCTCCACTTCCCTGTCACCGACACGGATCGAGCCCGTGAAATGCACGTCGTGTTCCCCGGTTTCCTCGTTGATATGCTCGCTGTCAACAAAGCGGCAGGTGTGAAGCTCATATTGCTTCGGGGTTTTGCGATATTCGGTTTCAAACACCTGATACACCTCTTCGGGCGTGATCTCGCGTCCTGCCGCATCGCATGCCGCCTTGACAAGTGCGCCGAATTCCACGTGCATATCCTTGGGCAGGTGATAGCCGAAGTTGTGCTGCATCACATATGCGGCACCACCCTTACCCGACTGCGAATTGATGCGGATAATGGGCTCGTATTCGCGGCCGACATCGGCAGGATCGATGGGCAGATACGGGATCTCCCAATACTCCGTGCCGGAGTTCTCCATATACTCGTGTCCCTTGTTGATGGCGTCCTGGTGCGAACCTGAAAACGCCGTGAACACCAGCTGACCGACATACGGCTGACGCTCACCGATGTGCATCCCCGTGCAACGCTCAAAGAGGTCGCGGTATTTCGGAAGGTTGTGGAAATCCAGCTTCGGATCCACGCCCTGCGTGAACATATTCAGACCCATCGTGACAATGTCAAGGTTACCCGTACGCTCGCCGTTGCCGAACAGCGTGCCCTCCACGCGGTCGGCGCCCGCCAGCAGTCCGAGCTCCGCCGCCGCAACGCCCGTGCCGCGGTCATTATGCGGATGCAGGCTGATGATCGCCGCTTCACGGTTCGGGAGATGCTTGATGAAATATTCGATCTGGTCGGCGTGCGTATTCGGAGTGCACATCTCCACAGTATTAGGCAGGTTGAGGATCACGGGATTTTCTTTGGTCGAGCCGAGTGTCTCCATCACACGCGCGCAGATCTCCACCGCATAATCCATCTCCGTTCCCGAAAAGCTCTCGGGCGAATATTCAAAGCGGATGTTGGTGTCGCCGTCGAAATTCTCGGTCAGCTCACGGATGAGCTTTGCACCCTCCACAGCGATGTCGATGATGCCCGCCATATCCTTCTTGAACACCACCTTGCGCTGAAGCGTGGAGGTGGAGTTGTAAAAATGCACAATAACATTTTTGGCACCGCGGATCGCTTCGAACGTTTTGCGGATCAGGTGTTCACGTGCCTGAACAAGCACCTGAATGGTGACATCGTCAGGGATATGACCGCCTTCGATGAGCTCACGGCAGATCTCATACTCCGTTTCGGATGCCGAGGGGAATCCGACCTCGATCTCTTTGAAGCCCATATCGCAAAGCGCTTTGAAAAACTCTAACTTTTGTTCAAGATTCATCGGATTGATCAGCGCCTGATTGCCGTCGCGCAGGTCAACACTGCACCAGACAGGGGCTTTATCGATCACCTTTGTAGGCCATTCGCGGTCGGGCAGATCGATCTGCTCGAACGGACGGTATTTTTGGAAAGAGGGTTTTAACATAGCAACGAAACTCCTTTCAGATATACAAAAACGCTCGTCCCCGAAAGACAGGGACGAGCGACAACGATCGCACGTGGTACCACCCATATTCGGATGCGTTTTCAAAGCATCCCTCAGCCTCTGACAAGGCTTCGGTCTGTAACGCGACCAACCGTTCCGCCCTCCCCGTTCGGATCGGACGGACAACTCCGGGATGAGCTATACACGGAAAGCCGCTACACCGACTCGCACCAACCGTCGGCTCTCTTGGCAAGCACACTTCCGTCTTGTTCCCTTCGCAGTCTTTTCAGAAACAAACGTATTCGATTTGTTATTCATTATACGCGAACACTTTAGCTTTGTCAAGTGCTAAATTGACAAATTCACCGTTCTTTACCGAATTACCCACCCGCGCATTTTTTGCACGGTTGCAAACCGTCTTTGACCGCCTGTCCGTACGTTACGGAATAGGCAGTATCACCGCCGCATTTCGCATCCCGATGATACTTTTTCCCGTCGGGAGTGCGGTATACAAATTCGAGGTCTTCGGCGGATGAGGTCGTCGTAACCGCAGGCGGTGTATAGGTGGTTTTGTAAGGAGCATCATACGATAACGGCATCGTATCAAAGACCGTGAACGCCACAAACGCCACAAAAACAAATACAAGCGGCGACACGATCTGCACCTCCGCTGAATCCACCGATAACCATCGGTACAGCGTCGGCGGTAACAGCACCGCCGTTATCAGGCAGGCGACCCCTGCAATACAATGTCCTTGCAGGAACAGCCCCGCGGCAATCAACACCGCGATTGCCGCGAAAAGCCAACGAAACATAGACGATGTGGACATCGGCGTATTTCCTCGATCAATCGCGACGGCTGACGTTCACGATCAGACGCAACAAGCTCACGATCGATGCCGCCAATGCCGCCACATATGTCAACGCCGCTGTAGTCAGCACCTTTTTGGCACCAACCTTTTCATCGGCATCCAGCATATCGGGTTCGCCGATCGCCGCAAGTGCCCGACGGCTGGCATCCAGCTCGATGGGAAGGGTGATCAGATAAAACAAGGTCGTTACAGCAAACAGTGCCACACCAACGGAACCGAGCAAAAAGATATCCAGCAAAAAGCCGAGAAAGATCAAAATCCACGAAAAACGGCTGGCGAACTGCACCACCGGCAGAATCTGACCGCGAATTCTGATCGGACCGTATTCGGTCGCATATTGCACGGCGTGTCCCGCTTCGTGTGCGGCAACGCCGACCGCCGCCACCGATGCACTTTTGTACACCGCTTCGGACAGACGGATCACATTCGCCTGCGGATCGTAGTGGTCGGTCAGCTCACCGCTGATCATTTCCACGCGGCAATCGTACACGCCGTTTTTGTGCAACACGGCCTGCGCCGCCTGCGCACCGGTGATGTTGCGACGGTTCTTCACACCGTTATAGCGGTTGAACGTACTTTTAACAGATGCCTGAATCACGATAGACGCTATAAAAATCACGATCGCCAATCCGTACAAAAACAACGACAGCGGATCGGACGCTACGCTTATATACATATTCGATATCACTCCGTTTTGATAATGGTCGCACCGCTGTTGAGCGGTACACATTCATAGGATTGCACTGCGGATGACAAACTATGCGCACACAAGGAGGCTGTCTGTGCATCGTCAAACAACGCATACACAGCCGAGCCACTGCCGCTCATACGGCATCCGAGCGGCGAAAACGTGCGCATTTTTGTCAGCACCTCTTCCACTTCGGGAATCGCAAGTGCCTGCTCAAACGCGTTGGAAAGCAACCCGCCGACCGCCGCAAGATCGCCGTTTTCGATTGCCGCTCTCATCGCCGCCTGATCGGCGCGGACGGTATCCACGCTATCCACCGCGCGATACGCCTGCGCAGTCGATATGCCGACTGCGGGCTTTGCTACCACGATGTGACACGCAGAAAGCGGTGTGATCGGCTCGATGATCTCGCCGATGCCCGTCACCATCGCCGTGCCGCCGACGATGCAGAACGGTACATCTGCACCGACCTTTTCGCCGAGCTCACAAAGCGTTTCAAGCGACAGCTCCGTATGATGAAGTGCATTCAGACCGACAAGCACGCCTGCCGCATCCGACGAGCCGCCGCCGAGCCCCGCTTGTTGCGGAATACGCTTTTCAACATAAATGGATACACAGGGCGTTATCCCCGTGTATTCATAAAACACTTGCGCCGCTTTGTATGCCGTGTTGCGGGAATCACAGGGAAGCGCGGGGTCGGTCATAGAAAGCGTGATCCCCTGCGCACCGTCATCGGTCAGCGTCACGGTATCGGACAGCGAAATCGCCTGAAACACCGACGACAGCAGATGATAGCCGTCTTCCCGCCGTCCCTCCATATTGAGCGTCAGGTTGATCTTCGCAGGGGCATCGACAACGAGTTTCATACCGCATCCTCCGTCAGAAAACCGCGTTCAACCAGGAATTCACGTGTGCGGCGCATCGCCTCAATGATATGCTTGATGGAATAGCAATAGGATATGCGGACAAAGCCTTCGCCGCAGTCGCCGAACGCCGTGCCGGGAACGACCGCCACGTGCTTTTCTTGAAGCAGTGAGGTGCAGAATTCCTCCGATGTCATCCCCGTGCTTTGGATGGACGGAAACACATAGAACGCGCCCTGCGGATCAAAACAGGTCAGCCCCATACTGTTGAGCTCATTGACGATCAGACGGCGGCGCTGATCGTAGTCACCGCGCATCTGCACAATATCCTCGTCGCCGTTGTCCAGTGCTTCGATCGCCGCATACTGCGCCGTGGTCGGAGCGCACATAATGCCGTATTGATGAAGCTTGAGAACCTGCTTCATCACAGGCGAGGGACCGCAGACATAGCCAAGGCGCCAGCCCGTCATTGCATAGGTCTTGGAGAAACCGCTGACAAGCAAGGTGCGCTCCTTCATACCGTCAATCGAGGCAAAGCTGATGGGGCCGCTTTCGAGATAGGTCAGTTCGGCATAGATCTCGTCGCTGAGCACCATAATATCGGTACCGCGAAGCACCTCCGCGATCGCCTCATAATGCTCGCGTTGCATCACCGCTCCCGTCGGATTGTTCGGAAACGGCAACACGAGAAGCTTGGTTTTCGGCGTGATCGCCGCTTTCAGGGCTTCGGGTGTCAGGCGGAAGCGATCCTCTGCCTTGGTTTCCAGCACCACCGGCACGCCGCCTGCCATCGAAGCAAGCGGTGCATAGCACACAAAGCTCGGCGACGGCACCAGCACCTCATCACCGGGATTGATCAGAGCGCGCATACACAGATCGATGGCTTCACTGCCGCCGACCGTGACAAGCACTTCGTCTTTTTCGTTATAGGATACATCAAAGCGGCGACGCATATACCGTGCAATCGCCGCGCGGAGCTCCGCAAAGCCCGCATTCGGCGAATACCACGTCTTACCGCGCTCCAACGTGCGGATACCGACCTCGCGGATGTGCCACGGGGTGGAATAATCCGGCTCACCGACCGAGAGGCTGATCACATCCTCCATCTCGTGTGCCAGATCAAAGAAACGACGGATGCCCGACGGTTTCATATCAAGCAAGGTCTTGTTGATCAGAGAGTCATACTGCATACGGTTAAAACGCTCCTCTCTCATCCTTCTTTTCGTCGAGGAAGATCACATTTTTCTCTTTGTAACGACGAAGCACAAAGTGCGTTGCCGTGGACACCACGGAATCCAGCGGCGACAGGCGCTTTGCCACAAACATCGCCACATCCTTAAAGGTGCGCGCGTTGACAACGATGGAGAAATCGTAGCCGCCCGACATCAGTGACACACTCTCCACCTCCGAAAAATTCATAATCGTTTCGGCGATGCCTTCAAAGCCGAGATCCTTTTTCGGTGTTACGTGCAATTCGATGATCGCCGTAACATATTCGCGATCGGTTTTATCCCAATCGATCATTGCCTTATACGCGCGAATGACACCGTCTTTTTCCAGCTTTGCGATCTGTGCCTCCACTTCCTCCTCGGTTCTGCCGAGCATCGCGGCAAGCTGAGCGTTGCTCATACGGGCGTTCTGATCAAGAAGCTTCAATAATTTTTCCATAATCTATGTACCTCCTCAGAGTGGTAATACCGACGGCTGTCGGTCAACATATACGGTGTAACGGGAAAAGCCCGCCTCTTTGGCAAGTGCGGCCCCAACCTCCAGATCCGATCCGACCTCGTGGGCACGGTGTGCATCCGAACCGATCGTGATGTGCTTGCCCCCGAGCTCAAAGAAGCGTCTGATCAGCGGCAGATCGGGTGAGGTCATCCCCTGCCCTTTGCGGATGCCCGAGGTGTTGATCTCCAGTGCCTTGCCGTTTTGCGCAAGTGTGCCGAGCAGCTCATCGAGCACACCGCTCCACGGCGCATAGTCCCCGCTTCGCCATTTCGCGGGCAGATAGCGAAACGGATAGGTCAGATGCGCTAAGCTGTCAAATCCGTTCCAGTGCACCACGCGCAACAGCTCGGCAAAATACCGCTCCATCTCCCGCGTGATCGCTTCGTCGGTCCAGTCGCTGTAATCAATAAAGTAGTAATCGGGCAGTTCGTCCGACAGACGGTGCTGGGACGCCAGCACAAAATCATATGGATGTGCCGACACAAGCCTGTCGGCAAGCGCCGTATCGAAGCACGGCTCTCCGAGCTCAATCCCGCGAAGCAACCGCACCGTACGCGGCACGATCGCCCGCTCCATCAATGTCCAAGATTCTTCCGCGGCAACATCGTAGCCGCCCTGACGGTAATCCACGAGTTCCACGTGATCGGTCACCGCCAGCATCGCGACCCCCTTCTCAAATGCAGTCTGACAAAGCTGAGGAATCGGGGTTTCGCTGTCTTCGGATGCCTCACAATGCGTGTGCATATCCGCTATGATCATATCGGTCACCGCCTTTGCCATATGTGATCTATTATATCATAGCACAACTTTGTAAAAAATTCTTCTCTTTTTTATAAAAAAATCCGATTTTTTTATTTTGGGGTTTCTTTTCAGGAAAAAGTATGTTATTATTTTCACAAATCTACATTAACGGAGGCGTTTTTATGCGTGCTGTCATCACCGTCGTCGGCAAAGACACCGTCGGTATTCTCGCGCGTGTGTCGGCAGAATGTGCCGCTCACAACATCAATGTTGAGGAAGTCACCCAATCCATCCTGCGCGATATGTTCGCGATGATCATGATGGTGGAAATCGACAACAGCGATATTCCGTTCACGGAATTTGCCGATAACCTGACCGCCATCGGCAAGGAGATGAATCTTGCCATCCACGCGATGCACGAGGACATCTTCAACGCGATGCATACCATTTGAGAGGTGAATTGATTTGCTGAACGCACACGATATACTGGAAACGATCCAGATGATCGAGGAAGAGCATCTGGATGTACGCACCATCACAATGGGTATCTCGCTTCTTGACTGCTGTCACAGCGATATTGACGTGACCTGCAACAAAATTTACGACAAGATCACCCGCTACGCCAAGGATCTGGTGCGCACGGGTGAGCAGATCGAAAAGGAATTCGGTATTCCCATCATCAACAAACGCATTTCGGTCACCCCGATCGCGATGATTCTCGCCGCGTGCGATGACCGCGATGCCGTGAAAATTGCCAAAACGCTTGAGAGAGCCGCGCTGACCTGCGGTGTCAATTTCCTGGGCGGCTTTTCGGCGCTTGTACAAAAAGGCTTCGGCCCCGGTGATAAGGAGCTGATCGAAGCGATCCCCGAGGCTCTTGCCGTGACCGATCACATCTGCTCGTCGGTCAACATCGGCTCGACGAAAACGGGCATCAATATGGATGCGGTCAAACTGATGGGTCAGACCGTGCGCCGTGCGGCGGAGCTGACCGCTGACAAGGGCTGTATCGGCCCTGCGAAGTTAGTGGTATTCTGCAATGCTCCCGAAGACAACCCGTTTATGGCGGGCGCGTTCCACGGTGCGGGTGAGCCCGACTGTGTGATCAACGTCGGTGTTTCGGGACCCGGTGTCGTGCGTGCGGCACTTGCCAAAGCGGGTGACTGCGATCTGACCGCGGTAGCCGATCTGATTAAAAAGACCGCTTTCAAGATCACCCGTATGGGTCAGCTTGTCGCAACCGAAGCGTCGAAGCGTTTAGGTGTTCCCTTCGGCATTGTCGATCTCTCGCTTGCCCCCACCCCTGCTGTCGGCGACTCGGTGGCATACATTTTGGAAGAAATGGGTCTGGAATGCTGTGGCTGTCACGGCACGACGGCGGCACTGGCGCTTCTCAACGATGCCGTAAAAAAAGGCGGCGTGATGGCTTCCTCCCATGTCGGCGGTCTGTCGGGTGCGTTTATCCCCGTCACCGAAGATGCGGGAATGATTGAAGCCTCCCGTTGCGGCGGACTGACGATCCAGAAGTTAGAAGCGATGACCGCCGTCTGCTCGGTCGGTCTGGATATGATCAATATTCCCGGCGACACCCCTGCCGAAGTGATTGCGGCGATCATTGCCGACGAAGCCGCCATCGGTATGGTCAACTCCAAAACAACGGCTGTGCGCGTGATCCCCGCCATCGGCAAGAAGGTCGGTGAAGAGCTGTCCTTCGGCGGACTGTTAGGCGGCGGCCCTGTTATGCCGCTTTCCACCTACTCCCCCGCACGCTTTATCAACCGCGGCGGACGCATCCCTGCACCGATGCAAAGCCTGAAAAACTGATACATTCTTTATATACAACAAAAACCGACTCGTTATACGAGTCGGTTTTTTCGTTATACTATGCTTTTTTGATTGCGCGGACGATCAGCACACCGATCATCATCAACAGCACGGCGATCGCCATTCCGAACAGAAAATCGCCCATATGGATGCCGTATTCTTTCTCTTCGACTTCCAAGCGGCTTTTTTGCAGACTCTGATTATCGTCATTTACGACGGTGTACGTGTAGGTTTTAAATTCCGAGGAGCGCTCCTCGTAATCATAGGACACCGTTTTTTGCACACGCCCGTCGGGATAATACATCCATTCATACTTGACGCCCTGGTTGAAATACGTCGTGTACACAAAGTCCGCCGAGCATTCCACCGTCGCACGTGTCTTGAGCGTCGGATGCTTCATCACAACAGCGGTCGGAACCGCCACAAGTGTTTTGCCGCTGTTCTGAAGATCTTCGGCACAGCTGTCGATGATCGACTGAACGTTGGCGGTCGTCAGACGCTCCGCGCCGCTGATAAACACCTTATCAAGAAGGATCTCCGTCACCGCCGCGGGAAACTCCGCTTCCGCCGTCACGGGAATCTCGCTTGCCGACGACGGCGCGGCAGATACACTCACGCCGACGGTCAGCATCAAAAGGCATACTGCCACTGTCAAAAACCGTTTCATCATGTTCACCCAATCATCATAATCAGCGGACAAACCGCAATGAACAACGCAATGACCGCGCAGGCGTATTTGATCACGATAACGGTGATGCGCAGAGCGTTCGAGGTATGGAAGCGGCGGGAATATTTCCCGAACGAGCGGAACTGCACCAGCGCCATCACCAGCGAAATCACCGCAAACGACAGGGCGTGAACGCTGACGCTCTTGAGCGCATCGCTCCACAGCAGTAACGATACCACAGCGGCAACAAAGCTGAGCACCGACAGCCACACCGTTTTGATCAGATCGGCTGTATAATCTTTATGAAAAGCCTTTTCATCCTTTACGGACAACGCGGTTTTGCAATATGGGCAACACTCGCCCTGCTCCACCTGCATACCGCAATTCGGACACAGTTTCATACCGTTCACTCCTTGTCAAACAATTCCTCTAAAATCTCATCAACCGTCTCCTGCTTGGGATCCGTCGCAGGAGGTGTCATGTCCCCTAAATCGTCCTCTAACTTCATCACCTTGGATTCAAACGCGGGCTTGTCATCGGGCGGTGCGGGCTTGCGCTCCTTTTTCGTTCTTTCGGGTGCGGGATGCAGACGACGGTAACGACGCCAGAACAGGCAAAACGCAACAGCAAGCGCCGCGAAGATCGTCGCGATCAAGCCGAGTGTATACCCGGGAACGCTGTAACGGAACGTGATGTCGTGCTTGCCCGCGGGAAGATCGAAGCCGACAAGCGCACCGGCAATCAGATATGTTTGCGTCTTTTTGCCGTCCACATACACCGTCCAGCCGTTGTCCTGCGGAATGGAGGTGAACACCGCCGTATCCTGCATAACCGTCATAGTACCTTCGACCTTTGTGGAGCGGAACGAGGTGACCTCAAGTCCGTTGGCGGTAAACACCGTATGCGCTCTTTGCAGACGCGCGGGATCCAGCACAAAGAAATCCAGTCCGTATTTGCCGCCGTTACCGCTGTTGGGGACATCCACCGTCACCGTGATCACGGTACCCGCAGGATAGCTGCCGACCGCTTTGAACGGCTCGGTCAGCATATGGACCTCCGATTCCTTTTCATTGACCGTCACGATCATTTTGCCGTTTTTGAAGTTCTGCTCAAAATAGACCGGGCGATCATCTTCACACACGTAGGTGTATGTAAACTTCACGGGAGAACCGACATTGACCGTCTGATACTGGCTGTTGAACCAATCGGGCGATGCCGTCAGCGAACAGTTCTCGTAGCTGAGAACGGACGGACGGGCTTCAAACACGTTCAGCTCGGAGCCGTACAGCGCATTGATCAGCTCATTTTGCGCGGTGATGGCTCGGATCTCGTCCTTCATACGGGGATCGTCATCCACCGTGATGTCCTTGATTCCCGCACCCGATGCGAATGCAAGCGGAAACGCGGTCGGATTTTCCCAGATCTCGGCATCGCTGTTGTCGGCAACCTTATTGACACCCCACAGACGCTCGTCCAGGTATTTGGCGCGATCGATGAAATAGCGGATGCCAAAGAGACTGTTCTGCACGGGTGACGAGTTGTTGTACAGCGTACTGATATTCTGCGTATACACACGGTTACCCAGATAACGGAACAGGCGGAAGCAACGGCCGTTCATCGTCGAGCCGTAATAGCTGATCGATTTGAAGCCGCCGAGCTGACCGTCATCAAACGTCCACCCCTCGTTGGTTTCGGTGCGATAAAAGGTATCGTCACCGCTGTCATACTGTGTACCGTATTTAGTGAGCAGGCCCATCGCGTGGTTGTAGCTGGAAATCTGCGAAACGCCGATACCGCCGTTAACCTGCGACGCCACCGCAACGGCGTTGGAGCCGACCTCCACCGTCATCACCAGCGCCAGTGCCACACAGCACGCTTTGGAGAGAATGCTCCACATACGGCTGCGTTTCACCGACTTGTTATCGGGCTCGTCGCTCTGCCTCGCCTTCAGCTCCCGAGCGTGTGCGCGGAACAGAATATACAGCGCAAACAACGCACAGAACAGGATCATCCAGACTGCCCACGTGTCGATAAAGGCTTCCTTGAGCTCGGTCAATGTGCTGTATTCGCTGAGCATCAGGAAGGCAACACCCGCCACGCACGAGCTGATGACGGTTTTCAACTTGATACCGTTGATACGTGCAATGCCGTTTGCCGCCGTGATCACCACTGCCAGCGAGAACGCAAAGCTCCAGCGACCGGGAAGCTGATTGGGGAAATGACCGCCGTTGAACACGTAGTCAAGCGGGTTGTAGTTCAAGCCGCAATACAAAAAGGCAAGCAGAAATGCCGATGCCAGCTTGTCGCGGAAACGGATATGCGTATTGAAGAAATACAGTGGCAACAGCACAAAGACAAACAATCCCGTGGCAATATTGGCAACGCCGTAAGCAAGCGAGATCTCCGTCTGCGGCAGCATCGCATTGATGTTATCGGCAAATGTGTGATACCATTTGTCAAACTGCACCTCCGCTCCCGATGCCGATGCCGACAGCGAAAGCCCCAGTAACGTCGGCAGGATCGTCACGGCGTTGAGTGCTCCCGCCAGCGCCGAATAGAGAGCGAACCGTCCCGTTGCCTTGCCGAGCTCTTTCCAGTTGGAGACACCGAGCACCGCCTTGGCATCGGGATCTGACTGACTGCGACGGATCAGCTCCGCGACAAACCAGACAGCGGTGAAAATACAGATACCGAACGCCACATAGAAGTTGGCGTAAATGGCAAAGCCGAGTGCCGCAACATACACAAGCGGTGTGCGGCGATCGAGTATAAGCTCCAAGCCTAAAAGGATCAGCGGCGTGACCACCAGCAGATCCGTCCACATAAACTGCATAATGTACGCAATGGCATACGCGCACAGTCCGTAGCTGACCGACAGTGCCATCAGCATCGGCGAGCGGTTTTTGAATTTGTATTCCAGCAGAAGCTGGCACGTCAACGCCGACAGTCCCAAACGGAGCAGACACACCACATCCACATAATGGATCGACTGTTCAAGCGGCAGGAATTTCATCAGCCACAAAAACGGGCTGTGACAATAAAACGCGGATTGCACAAAGTTGTTGAATCCCAATGCGCCGTTCCACGAATACATCGAATCCGCAACGGAATCCGTCATCGCGTATTGGCGGAACATCGGGAAATACTGTCCCCACAAGTCAATGGACAACAGCGAATTATCGCCGAACGGATAAATCCCTTTTGCTTTAAAAATCAACAATCCCACGATCATCGGAACCGCAAAAACGATCAGCAACCGAAGAATCAAAAAGAGCCAACGGGGACAAGTCTGTGTCAAAGCGCGTGTGCGTTTATCGGACATACAGTGTTCCCTCCTTTTAAAAGTCAATATATAAGTTCATTATACACGCCCTGCGCGTATCCGTCAAGCATCGATGGCTTAAAAGCAAGCGATCGGTGCATACTTTTCTCATACAATGAGAGAGGAGTCTGACAGAGTTGTATACAAAGGTTGAGGTAACGGGCGTCAACACAGCCACACTTACTGTTTTGTCCGAAGCGGACAAAATGCGTCTTTTGCAGGAATTGCAAAACGGCAGACGCGCGGCACGCGACGAGCTTGTCAACGGCAATCTGCGGCTGGTGCTGAGCATTGTCGGTCGTTTTGCGGGACGTGGCGAAAACCCCGACGATCTGTTTCAGGTCGGGTGCATCGGGCTGATGAAAGCGATCGACAATTTTGATATAACCCTCGGTGTGCGATTTTCCACCTACGCTGTGCCGCTTATCATCGGTGAGATCCGTCGCTATCTGCGCGACAACAACGCCGTGCGGATCAGTCGCTCCCTGCGCGACATCGCTTACCGTGCGATGCAGGCAAAGGAACAGCTGCAAAAGGAGCTGTCCCGCGACCCGACCATTGAAGAGGTCGCTTCGGCTGTGGAACTATCCCGTGAAGAGGTCGTGACGGCTCTGGAAGCGGTCACCGCTCCGATCTCCCTGTATGAACCTGTGTACAGCGACGGCGGAGATGCGGTGTATGTGATGGATCAGTTAGGCGACAGTCGAACCGATCGGGACTGGTTGGAGGAGTTGGCACTCAAGGAAGCGATCCAATCGCTTCCCGAGCGGGAAAAAACCATTCTGCGCCTTCGCTTTTTCTGCGGAATGACACAGACCGAGGTATCCGGGCACATCGGTATTTCGCAGGCGCAGGTCAGCCGCCTGGAAAAGGGCGCTTTACAGCGCATTAAAGGTCAGCTGTGATGTGTATTATACAGCACCACTTTGGGAAATTCCTTAAAAAAAATCCTATAGTTGAACGCCGTATGTTCAACCATAGGACTTTTTTTCATAATGCATCACGGTTTTCAATGCCGCCTGCAAGCCGTTCGTGACGCTGTTCAGTTCGATATATTCTTCGCGGGTGTGCATACCGTTTCCCAGAATGCACCCGAAGCATACAGAGGGGATCCCCATCGACAGCGGCACATTGCAATCGGTGGAGCCTGCCTTCACAACGGGATCCCACCCGAAACAGGAACGGATCGTCTCGGTTGCTTTCGCCACCAAAGCGGCTTGCGCGTCGGCATCCACCTGCTTTGCGCACGGACGCTCCCCCACCGTCTCCGCCGTTACCTGCGGATAACGCGACACAATGCTGTCAAACTGCTCCTGCATCCGTTCTAAATGCACATCGTTATCCGAGCGGAATTCAAACAGCATTTCCGCGTGCTGAGCAATCGTATTGACCGAGGTGCCGCCGCTGATCGTACCGACATTGAAGGTCGTACCGCTTGCGGGAACGGTCATCCGGTACAGCTCCGTCACAAGGGAGGACAGCACCGCAACGGCATTGTCCGCACCGAAATCAAAATAGGAATGTCCGCCCGCCGTATCGGCACAAATGCGAAAACGGCGCGAACCGACCGCCTGCGCGATCACCTCCCGTGCCGAACAATCAAACGAGACAAACTCCCGTACACGGGAGCCGAACACGGACATCAGATGCTTGGTACCCTTCAGATTACCGAGTCCTTCCTCGCAGGAATTGACAACAAACAGCAACCCCACGCGCGGCTCCACAGCGTTCTCAATGCAATATTTGACCGCCATCAGCAAAGCGACAACGTTCGCGGTATCGTCCCCGATCCCGGGGCAATACAGCCGTCCGTCCCGCTCTTCAAGCGGCAACGGTTCGGTGTCGGCAAACACCACATCGCTGTGTGCACAAATCACGGTTAACGGGTTATCGGATGTCACACCGATGGGACAAATCACATTTTGCACCTCGTCGATATACGCCTGCGTTGCCCCGTGTGCGTGAAGCCAGTCGCGGCAGAATGTTGCGCGGCGTTCTTCGTTCCCCGACGGCGCGGGAATCGGCGCCAGTGCCTTTAACAGAGAAACGGCTTGTGCTGTATGCGACACGGCATAATCCGAAACGGCTGTCATATCAAAACCTCCACCGTATATTTGGCAAGCAGATCCACGGGATGATACGCAAGTTTCGATTTGCGCATCCCCTCATCCCCGCAATCCTCTTCGCGGTTGATGAAGCGCACTCCATCCGTGACATAACGCTGTGCAAACGCCTGCACCAGCATCTGATATACGCCGTCGTAGGAGGTGTCCGCTTTTTCAAAATTCACAAACAGCATATCCCCGACGCGACTGCCCGCTGACACGCCGACAAGGCGGTCACCGACATACAACACCACGCCGAACAGATACAGCTTGTCCATCAGGCACAGCGCTTCGTTTGTACGCTCCACCTCTTCAAGCACATCCTCGTCGGTTTTCCCGCGTTGCACGGGAAAGCGTTCCAGCAACGCTTCCACATCGGGCAGATGGTGGGGCTGAAGCTCCTCTATGCGGAAATCGGGATAGCTCTTGCAAAACCGACGCACGTGATTGCGCTGTTTGGCATATGCCGATCCCTCGTACGCCGCCATTTTCGGTGCATCGTAGATATAATCCCGCCAGTTTTCGCTGGTGCGCGGTTCACTGAGAGTACCGAAGGTGTCGCGCAGAAGCGGCAGATCCTTCTCGGACACCAGCGAGAAAATCAGCGGTTGTCCGTTTGCGGCGGTTTCCTGTTGCAACCTATGCAACGCACAACGCACGTCGCCGTTGCCCATCGGCACGGTATACGCGACGCGACCCTTCCACGTTTTCAGGCGAAACACCACAGTTTCACTGAGGATCGTATACGAATCAAACATCAATCCCGACCAGATATACAGATTGACGGGACAAAAATCACAAAAATGCGCGCCGTTCCCCGAAAGGTACGGCACGATTTTCGGTAGTTCTTCGGTTGTGATGGGATGGAATTCGAGCATAGATCAAGGCTTCCTTTTCTTCACATTGCGGATGGGTTTTGTCTTGCCGCGCGTCGGTGCCGCCTTTTTCGGCATCGGCGGACGGTCATCTTTAACAAGGCAGTTCGGGCCGTTGCCGATCAGATCGTGCCGTCCCGCGGCTCGGAGTGCCTTTAAGACAATCTCACGGTTTTCGGGCTTGAAATACTGCAAAAGTGCGCGCTGTTGCGCTTTTTCCTGCGGCGTACGCGGCACATAGATCGGCTTCATCGTATACGGGTCCAGACCCGTATAGAACATACACGTGGAAACCGTGCCGGGTGTGGGATAGAAATCCTGCACCTGCTCGGGATGGATCCCTTCCTTTTTGAGGAAGAGCGACAGCTCAATGGCATCCTTGATCGTACTGCCGGGATGCGAGGACATCAGGTACGGCACAAGATACTGCTTTTTGCTCATACCCTCGGTCAGCTCATAAAACCGCTTCTGAAAACGGCGATAGGTGGCAACAGACGGTTTACCCATCGCGCTGAGAACGGGTGCCGAGCAATGCTCGGGAGCCACCTTCAGCTGACCGCTGATATGATGACGGACAAGCTCCTTAAAAAAGGTTTCATCCTCATCGCACAGCAGATAATCAAAACGGATACCCGAACGGATAAACACTTTTTTTACACCGGGAAGTGCACGCAGACGGCGAAGCATATGCAGATACTCAGTATGATCCGCCTGCAAGGCGGGACAAGGCGACGGTGCCAGGCATTTTTTACCCTTGCACAGTCCCTGCGTTTCCTGTTTTTTGCAGGACATATGGCGGAAATTCGCCGTCGGGCCGCCGACATCGTGGATATAGCCCTTGAATTCCGGCATGGCGATGAGCTTCTGCGCCTCGCGGATGACCGATTCCTCACTGCGTACCGTGATGCGGCGTCCCTGATGAAACGCGAGCGAGCAGAAGTTGCACGCGCCGAAGCAACCGCGGTTATGCGTGATGGAGAACTGTACCTCCTCAATGCCGGGGACACCGCCCAAAGCATCGTACGACGGATGCCAGCGACGCTCATACGGCAACTCATACACACGGTCGAATTCTTCGGTGGTGAGCGGCGGCATCGGCGGATTTTGCACCAAAATGGAATTGCCGTGACGCTGGATCACCGTTTTGCCGCGGACATCGTCCTGCTCATCCTGCTGGATGCGGCAGGAAACCGCATACTGCGTTTTATCGGCACAGACCTGCTCGTAGGTCGGGCATTCCGCACAGGGACGCGGCGTATACTGCGCCGTCGGGATCATGACACACGTGCCCTTGATATCGGTGAGGGTGTGCACGCTCTCACCCGCTCTCAGACGGCGCGCAATGGCAATCGTCTGATTTTCACCCATACCGTAAACCAGGATATCCGCCGTGCTGTCCGCAAGGATGGACGGACGCACACGGTCGTCCCAATAATCATAATGCGCAAAGCGGCGAAGCGACGCTTCGAGTCCGCCGATGATGATCGGCACATCGCCGTAAGCCGCACGGATCTGTCGGCAATAGACGATCGTGGCGCGGTCGGGACGGCGTCCTGCGACACCGCCCGCTGTATAGGCATCCTGACTGCGGCGACGCTTGGCGGCGGTGTAATGTGCCACCATAGAATCGATATTGCCGCCGTTGACGAAAAAGCCGAGACGGGGCTTACCGAAGCGCGTCATATCCTCTTCGCTTTGCGGCTGGGACAAAATGCATACACGAAGTCCCTGTGCTTCCAGCACGCGCGAAATAATCGCCGTGCCGAAGCTCGGGTGATCCACGTACGCATCACCTGTCACCACCACCGCATCGGCATAGTACCAGCCGCGGTCGTGCATTTCTTCAACTGTCAACGGTAAAAACGACATACTCTCATCCTCTGCGGAACAAACGGTTGATATGTGCGAAATAGTCGCGGTCCATCGCATCGATGGTCTCTTTCGTTGTGCGGAAACGCCAGTTCTTTTCGGCGATTCCCGGGATATTCATACGGGCATCGCTGCCGAAGCCGCACATATCCTGGAACGAGATCACCGCAAGCTTTGCGGCACTCTTCCACACGGTTTCAATGATGCGGCGGCACGAACGGCTGTGATAGCCGCCTTCGCCCCAGTCGTGTCCGTCAAAGCCGCAATACTCAAGCGCGAAGCGGCGTTCCTCCTCGGAGGCTTCCCACAGCCAACCGAGGAGTGTATTGTTATCGTGCGTGCCGACATAGGCAACGCAGTTCATCGGATAGTTATGCGGCAGATGGGTGCTGTCTCCGCCCGGATCAAAGCCGAACTGGATGACGCGCATCCCCGGGAATCCCGACGATTCCAGAAGTGCAATGACATCCTCACCGAACGAGCCGAGATCCTCCGCAATGATAGACGGCGGTTCGGCAAACGCTGCACCGATAGCGTCAAACAGCTCCTGACGCGGCCCGATCTCCCACTTGCCCTCCTTGGCGGTCTTGGCGGTTGCAGGAACTGCCCAGTAAGAGGCAAAGGCGCGGAAATGGTCGATGCGCACGCTGTCATACAACTCCAAAGCGGTTTTCACGCGGTCGATCCACCACTGATAGCCGGTTTTCTTCATCCTATCCCAATCGTACAGCGGATTGCCCCACAGCTGACCGTCCTCCGAGAAATAATCGGGCGGTACACCCGCCACCTTATCGGGACGGTAGGTGCGCTGATCCAGCAAAAACAGATCGGTGTGACTCCAGACATCGGCGCTGTCCATCGAGACATAGATGGGCATATCGCCGAGAACACGCACACCCTTTGACTGAGCGTACGTATGGATCTCTTCCCACTGTTTAAAGAAGAGATACTGGGCAAAGCGCCAGAAATCCGCCCGCTCACGGTACAGATCGGCGTTTTTCACGCAAGCCTCATAGCTTGCTTCCGCTTTATCCCACTCCCACCACGGGGTTTCCTTGTTCTTTTCCTTGACCGCCATATACAGCGCAAACGCTTCCACCCAGTCGTGCTTTTGGCAGAACACATCAATCGCCTTTTGTACCTTGGGAGTCACAGCCTTAAACGCCGTTTCCAACAGCGCCATACGCGTTTTACGCGCAAAACCGTAATCGGTGGTGTAGGGACTGCCGTCATATTCGCAGGTTGCCGCCTGCTTTTCGGTCACCAGTCCCATTTCCACCAGTCCGCGCGGATCAATATAAAGTACATTGCCTGCAAACGCACTGCAACTTCCGTAGGGTGAGCCCTCAATATTCAGCATATTGAACGGCAACACCTGCCACACGGAAAACCGCATCTGCGAAAGGCGGTCGATCCATTCCTTTGTCTCTTTACCGAACACGCCGATGCCGTAGGGACTCGGCAACGACGACACGTTCATCAAAACACCTGCACAACGATTCATTGGTATCGTCTCCTCCGATTCAGAATTATTCGGCAGAATCGGGCTGACCCGCCTGCATTTCCAGCCATTGCTGACGCGTGATCAGTACCTGACGGGGCTTGGCACCCTCGTGCGGGCCGATGATACCGCGACGCTCCATCTCATCCACCAGTCTGCCTGCGCGCGCATA
>SVPN01000032.1 GCA_015065805.1 Oscillospiraceae bacterium
CCTGCGCGATGAGGGGCTGTCGGGCGATGTGCAGGTGACGTGGGAGCATTCCAACTTCACAGGACAGTACATCACGCTCGGCTATCAGCTCAAAAATGAGGGTAAAACCGATGTGTATGTCACCGTGACGAACATCGGCTATCAGATCCGCGGCGAATGGCTCGGACAGCAGTCGTGGTCGGATTACTACAACCACAAATTTGAGCTTCCCGAGGATTATTTTGTCGGCGGCGGTGTCAACGAGCGCTACGTAGGACAGGATTTCATCGATTATACGCCGCGTGTGTTTCAGCCCACCACCTACCGCATCCCTGCGGGCGAATATATCTGGCTGATCGGCGGCACCACAACCGATGCCTATAACGACACCAATGTTGCCGACACCGCCAACAAGTTAGTGTTGCCCGGGCATTGCACCAACGCCGTTGCCAAATGCTTCATTACGGGCGGCACGGTCACGGGTACGTTTTACTGCTACACCGATTACAAGCAGGTGCAGGCAGAGCCCGAGGAGCAGGGCTACATCACGATGCGCGACGGCGATCAGTTCGGATACCAGTACAAGGGTGTGGATTATCACACCGCGCTCATCGAGAGCAACCCCGTGTTTTACATCAACGACAAGATCGGCTACGGCAGACGCCTGCCCGTGACCTATACGTTTGAGAAGGCGACCGATCCGTGGAGATCGAGCGAAACACCGTATGCACCGATCGTCACCGAAGAAGAGACGTACGAGGGCTATAGCTGGGCAACCAACATCAGCCCCCACGGTCGCGGTTCGGCGGTGAGCGTGGATATGTCGTCGTTTGAATGCGTCACGCCCGCGGGCAAAACCGTGACGGTGGATGTCAATCACCGCGACGGCACGGGCAAGCTCCCCAATGTCGGCAACTGGATGATCGATTATCACGACAATATGACCTTTGTTAACCAGAGTGACCGCGCCCGTACCGTGGTCATCAATAAGGCGGCGCAGGGGGCACTGATGGCGATGGTGATCGACCCCGAGGGCAAGGTGCTCTCGACAAAATGCACCATCGTGCCGCTTGAGGAGCCCGCCGATGAGCGCCAGTGGAAGATCTACGAGGTGGAGATCCCCGCGCACAGCACCGTGCAGTTCTGTGTCAGCTATCTGCTGATGGGCAACTCCTACGGCGATGTCGATCACTGGATCACCGTGTTATAAGAAAAAAGCGAGTCCTCCCGACGGTACCCGTCGGAGGACTCGTTTTTTGTATAGTTGTTTGCGGCGTTGCTGAAAGATTTGAGACGGGTTCAAGGGCGGCAGGTCTGCCGCCTCTACGGCTTTTTGTGGGAGATTTTCAATTGGATAATTCTTTCTGTAAATTGGTTTTATAGATGCTATTATACTGCGCAAACTGAATTTTGACAGATTTTTTGAAATTCTTGCATCCTTCGGCGAAAAAGATTGGTATGTTATGTAATGCGTCTGCAAGAGTTTCGAGTTGTTTGTAATCTTGATTTTTTGCACATTCGAGCAATTTTGAAAATCCTTTTTTAAGAAAAGAATAATAAAAATCTTCTTTAATATACTTTAAGCCGTAAGTATATATGTTGTCAACATATACCCACCTAAAGTATTCCTTGTCAAAAGAGTTTATGCTTCTTAACTGTTTTCTGATAATGTTATCATCAACTGTATTATCAATTTGAGGCTCGGATAAAACTTTTAGTACGGATTCTATAATCTGAATATTATATTCTTTTTCCGGTTTCGCACGTAACATTATTAATATTGAATGTATATCGTGAAAATCATAATTTGAAAGTATCATATCTTCACCACCTTTAATTAATTATAACATGTTTAATTTCAAAAGTAAATTCAAGCAGTATAAATCTCCTTGTTTTACAGATAATAACAACACGCTGTGAAAAAATATGTAGGGCGGGGGCTGCGGCTATCGCCGCCCGCATCCTGCTAAAAGTAGGGGCGGATAGCGTAGGGGCGGATGCCCACATCCGCCCGTTTGGTTTTATGAAATCTTGGCGGGACGATGTGGGCATCGTCCCCTACGAAATATAACAAGGAGATTGATTTATATAGGAAAGCGACTGGGATCATTTGCCGTATCGAGGCTCGTGTTATAATAACACAAAAGCGCGATAAAGCCTTATAAATACCGGGTTTTTGGGCGGTTTTTATACATAGCAAAAGCGAGGTGAATGTCACCTCGCTTTTGTGCGTCAGTCAATTTGAAGCCCCGAATCTAACAAAGCCCACGCCTCATGATATTCTTGAAAAAAATCAGTTTTTCCTTGATCGGATAAATCGTGTATTATTACATTTGCATCAGTTTTTACAAAGTATTCTTTTTTTGATGAATCATAATACTTACCTGGTGCAGAAAGCGAAAAATAAGGTTTCTTTCTGACAGTGCGGGCATTATACTCTGCGGCGATTTCTAATACATCTTGCCAAACAAGTTCTAATTCATTGTCGGAAAGGGCATTTTTCTCTGTGGTTGCTATTTCAACGCTGATAACATCATTACAATTATATCTTTGTCCAATATCATCGTACTTCATATCCCAATTGGGTTGTTTTCCAGAAACGATTTCTTGCAACAAAAGATAGTCGTAATCGGTATCAATACGATAATAGGTTTTTACAAACTCTCCGGCTAAGAATCCGCTATTCCATACCCAATCGGAAACACTCGCCATATGGCACTCAACGCCGTTGATAATCGCATCCCATTCACGAAATTCCCAATCGTATTCATCAACTGTATCGTTATATTCTTCTGAAACAGTAGCGTTAGGATCGATAGTTCGCGCAAACGACAAAACCTCAGCATATGTATGATGTATTTTCGTCCATCCATCAGGTGGATCATAGGTGCAACCCGATAAACAAAGAATAAATATTATACATAACAATACGGATAATGTTTTCTTCATAAAATCACCACCTTTGATTTATTATATCATATTTCATTTCAAAAGTAAATTCAAGCAGTATAAATCTCCTTGTTTTACAGATAATAACAACACGCTGTGAAAAAATATGTAGGGCGGGGGTTTACTCCCGCCGCCAACGTCCGCACGAAAAACGGCGGGACCAAGGCCCCGCCCTACGATACTGATTTGCGAAGGAGATTGATTGATATATGAAAGCAATAGGTATTGTGAGAAGAATAGAGGAATGAGGTATAATAACACCAAGAGCTATAAGCCCGCATAAACATTAGGGTTTTCGCCGGTTTGCTCTATTGAACGCATTGGTGTCAAAAATGGATTTTGGCAATTTTTATACATAACAAAAGCGAGGTGAACATTCACCTCGCTTTTGTTATGTATTTACAGACGAATTTATTGCAAGGCAACTCTAAAAATAGGCAGTTTCGTTTTTTCTAAAGCTTCAACTGCAGCAATTAGAGCAGTGGGAGAGCTGTTGCCAAAATCAACATGTATGTATATCCCTCTTGGGTGATCACCGTCGGGTAAACTATCAACATCAGAAACATAATGAATAGGTTTCAAAAAATGGCGTTTGTTATATTGGCTTACAAACTGCTCCAAAGCACTAACGGCAGTTGTGATTTGTTCTTGTGTCGGTTGGGCATCCAAAATGATTTCAAAAATCACATCTGGATAAGCTTCGCAACAAGCATCAACTCTAAATGCATTGAAACTTTCTAATTTTTCTATAATCGGGTCTGCCATAAAATAACCTCCTTATCTGTTTTTAATTTATTATATCATAACAAACTTAAAAAGTAAATTCATGCAGTACAAATCTCCCGCAATTACAGATAATAATAACACGGTTAGAAAATGTATGTAGGGCGGGGGTTTACTCCCGCCGCCAACGTCCGCACGAAAAACGGCGGGAGCAAGCCCCCGCCCTACGATGTATTTGTAAAAGGAGAATTTATATATGGAAAGGTATAAATCGGTGGTGTCGCAAATTTGTGCAATACGGCTCGACCGCCCGCTTACAGCACCTTCATCCCTCTTGTGAAGCCGTCGGGGATCGCCTGCTCGGCGGGGGTGGGACGGTTCGTCAGCGCATCGGCGGCAAGTGCGGCAATGCGCGCCGCCTCTTTGGCGGATTCGGTGGTCATATACAGTGTATACAGCGACACGGGAAGCGTGTCCAAACGGTCAAGCAGGTACAGCGGCACGGCGTTGAGCAGATCCGCACAGCCGCCCGCACACACGAGCGGAAACCGTACACCCTTGCGGTCGATCAGCACGCGGTCCTGTCGGCAATCCCGACATCCGTGCGCGGCACTTGCAGGACAGTTGCGAAGGAGCATCAGCGGCAAGCGCCCGTAGACAAGAGCTGTCATCGGAAGAGGGGAGGAAGCGGCAAAGCGCATCTGCTTGTCGGTCAGCTCGGGCGACAGTGTCGCCGCGGCAAGACCGTCTGCCGCGTGTACGGCGAGCGTTTCGCGGTTGACAGTATGCAATCCGAAGCCGCCGATAACGGGCAAGCCTGCTTGCTTGCAAAGCGGCAACGCGCCGACATTGTGGGCAACTGCGGCAACCGCACCCGCTGTTTTGGCATTTTTCAGTGCCTCGCGGATGTGCGATTCCCGGGAGAACATCCCGCGCGGGATCTCCACTGCCACCCTGCCGTGCTGTGCACACGCGGTCAGCATCTCGGGCGGCGTTGTCAGCGGCAACACCGTCAGCGAGGCGGTGTCGGCAAGCGCTTTGCTCCACTGGGCAGGATCCTGCAGACGGATGAGCAGTTGCTTTGCGGGTCTTTCAGAAGCCGTAAACGGCGGTGTCGGCGTCACGGCAAAGGGAACGGGAGTGACCGCTTGTCGCAGTGCCGTCAGCTGTTCTGCCGCTTCGCGGCGAAGCGCATTGACAGCAGACAGCGGGGCATCGGTATTGTCTGCGGCAACTACCGTCACCTCGGCGGCGACAAAGGGCGTACCGCCTAACTTGCGCAGTTGCGCTTCAAAACGCGCGATATCCGCCTGCCCGTCACGCGGGACATCGCCTGTGACGGTGACGCTGTTGCCGTCTTTATCGGTCATCAGCAGGGTCATCGGTTCGTTTTGGGTCAGGTAGAGGCTCATATCCACCGCCACGCGTCCGCTTTCCCGCGCAAACAACGCCGAAAGCCGCTTTTGCGCGGCGGGAGCGGCGGTGACATCCTCTTTGGTGCGCGCACCGAACATCGAACGGTCGCGGCGCGCGGTATAATAGCCGTCGGTGAAGCCGCTGCGGGAAAACACCGACCGCAGATCGTCGGTCAGCTGCGGGTCGATCGGTGTGCCGTCAATGGCGGCACGGCACACGCTGACAGCCGCCGCCACGTATTCGGGGCGTTTCATACGCCCTTCGATCTTCAGCGAGCATACGCCCAGCGAAGCAAGCTCTCGTGCCGCGTCACACAGCGAGAGATCCTTCAGGCTGAGGGCGCGATCATTCTCGCGCGGCATTTTTCCGACGGCAAACGGCAGACGGCACGGCTGAGCACAGCGCCCGCGGTTGCCGCTTCTGCCGCCGAGCATCGCCGACAGCAGGCATTGTCCCGACACGCTCATACACAGTGCACCGTGGACAAAGGTTTCGATCTCCACGCCGACCTGACAGCAGGCGGCAATTTCCTCGCGGGACATTTCGCGGGCGAGCACCACGCGGGAAAAGCCGTCCTCGCGCAGCTTCCTGACACCCTCCGGCGTGTGGCAGGTGAGCTGGGTGGAGGCGTGAAGCGTCAGCGCGGGTGCGGCGCGGTGAATCGCCGCGGCAAGTCCGCGATCCTGCACGATCAGTGCGTCCACGCCGATTGCGGCGGCGTAGGCGGCATCGGCAAGGGCTTGCGGCATCTCATCCTCGCGGATAAGGGTGTTGAGCGTCAGATGCACCTTGACGCCGCGCGCGTGGCAATAAGCGACCGCCTCGCGCAGGCTGTGGGCGTCAAACGGGCGGGAATTTTGCCGTGCATGAAAAGAGCCCGCTCCGAGATACACCGCGTCAGCACCGCATCGCACAGCGGCGATGAGTGCTTCGGGTGAGCCCACGGGAGCGAGCAGTTCGATTGTACGGTTGTTTGCAGAAACGGCGCGGGACATCAGGTCTCCTCCGCATCATCAAGAATTTCTTCAAAGCTGTCCATCAGCGTGGTCTGTGCCTGCGTCTCCTTGCGGGCAGGCTTTTTGGGTGCGGCGGTTTGTGCCGCACGCAGGGCAAGATTCTCCTTTGTCAGGCGATCGACCTCGGCACGTGCCGCCGCCAGACGGTCTTCGATGCTCTCGTTGTCATCGACAAGACGCTTGAGCTTGAGGCGCAGGTCATCCGCCGCGGCGGATTCCTTGCGTGCCTTGTCCGCGTTGGTCACCGCGGTCAGCACCGCCGCCATCGTCGTGCTCATACGGGAGTCGGCGGTGAGGATCTGCATCATATCGTTATCGACCTCGGCAACCAGGTCGCGCATATAGCTTAAAGATTCCTCCGACACAAGGGTGTAGGTCGTGCCGCAGATATTCGCTTTCAGACGGTTGAGTGCCATTGACGGCACCTCCTTTTCGTATTTCAAAGCCGATTCTCCTACCATTATACATCATATTTTCTTAAAAATCCACCTTTTTTCGTATATCCCGAAAAAATGTACAAAAATTTCACAATCTCCCTCTACAAAAATCGCGCGGGCTATGCTATAATAAAACTACTTTGCGAAAGGAGTGTGCGCGATGTTCAGACGGATGGCCGTTTTGGTGTTGGCGTTGATAATGGCGGTTGTGTGCTGTGTGCCTGTAACGGCGGCGCAGACTCTGCCCAACGATGTGAACACGACCTGTATGTCGGCAATGGTGGTGTTTTTAGGCACCGAGCCGAAAAACGATATGGTTTTGTACGAGGACAACGCCGACAAACAGCTTCCGCCCTCGGGTATGGTGCGCGTGATGGTCGGTCTGACCGCGCTGAAGCTGTTGGAGGAACAGAATATAGACCCCGCCGTGGCAACGGGTACGTACACGGAATCGGTTTTTGATACGTTTGCGGGGACGGGTCTGTACACGGTCGGTATGGAGTTCGGCGAAGCGTGGCACGTGAACGATCTGCTGTCGGTGGCGATGATCCAGACGGCGGCGGATGCGGTCGGCACGCTCGTGACCGCTGTTGCGGGCACGCAGGCACGCTTTGTGGAGAAGATGAATGCTCTTGCCGCGGAGCTCGGCTGTGAGAATACGCATTTCACGAATGTCTACGGTCTGGATGAGGCGGATCATTACACCAGCGCCCGTGATATGTACACGATCCTTCGCCACGCGAGCTTTCTGTATCCCGAAATGATCACGATGCTCGGTCGCGATGAATACGGCGTCACTCCCATCGGCGGCGAGCCCGACTATTGGCCCAACACCAACGATATGTTGCGTCCCGCGTCGGAATTTTATTATGCGCCGCTTGTGTACGGCCGTTCGGGCTACACCGAATCCATCGGACAGTCCTGCGCGTCGGTGGCGCGCGACGACGGCATTGAATTTTTAGCCGTGGTGATGGGCTGCAAGGATGCCGAAGGCACCGACGGACTTGCCTTTACCGACACGATGACGCTGTATCGCTGGGCGTACAACGCCTTTACCTACCGCACGGTCATCAGCAAGAACCAGCCCGTCAGCCGCATCCCCGTGGAGCTGGCGTGGCGTACCGATTCCGTGGCACTGGTCGCCAAGGAGAGCCTGCAGGGGATGCTCCGCAACGATCTGGACATCAACACACTGCGTCACGAGATCACGCTGTCGGCGGATAAGCTGACGGCACCCGTGGAAAAAGGGCAGGTCTGCGGCACGGCGACCGTCTATGACGGCGAGGAAGTGATCGGCACGGTGGAGCTGTGCGCGGTGGATGCCGTGGCAAAAAGTCAGCTTTTGGCGTTGCTGAATGCGGTCGGCGGCGTGCTTCTCAGTCCCGCGATGCTCATTGTGTACGCGTTGCTTGCCATCCTGCTCATCAGTTATATCGTGATGACGGTGGTGCACAATCAATCCCGCCGCAAGAACAACCGCAAACGTGTGAAAGAATTCAAATAAAGACAAAAAACGGACGAGCAAAAGGCGTGCTCACTTAGGGAGGAATTGCTTAGAATAGGGATTTCCTTCCGTAACAGATCTTCGCACACTTTGCCGTTGTTTAAAAACTTTTCGAGTTTATACATTTTAAAACGCTCATATTTTGAGTGCAAGGCAAGGCAAAAAAGCCCGTCATCCTGTCGGATGGCGGGCTTTTTTAACGATGGATTGTGCCAAAAGATGACGTTTTAAAGCGGTTAATCTCTAAGTGAGCACGCCTAAAGCTCGTCCGTTTTTCTCATTCTCAGATAACGTATTCGCGGTAGTTGCCGAAGATCACCAGTTCTCCCAGCTCCTCGCTGAGTGCGCACAGCAGGTCGGCGGTGCGGGGGTTTTTCACGTTGCCGTCGAAATCCAGATAGAACGCGCAGTCGTAGTCGGCGTTGTCGAGCGGGCGGGTGTGGAGCTTTGTCAGGTTGAGTCCTTCGAGCGTAAAGCGACCGAGCGTGTGATACAGCGCGCCTGACTTATGCGGCAGGTAGAACCGCAAGGTGGTGTGGTTGGCATCGGGCATTGACATCAGCATAGGGCTGATCAGGACATATTCGGTGACGTTGCCCTTGACGATGTTATCTGTCTGCACGTGGATTCGTGCCGCGACATAGCAACCGCTGTCCGCCACATAATCCAGCACGGTGTAAAGCGGCTCGCGGATGGGGAGCAGACCGTAATCAGCTTGTCCGCTTTTCACCGCGTCGATGACCTCACTGCGACGGTTCACGAAATGCGGCTCTGTGTTCGGGAAGATCGCCCGCGCGGCTTCATCCGAGAAGGTACCGCGTACGCCGCAGCACATGATCCGAGCAGGCTCCGCCCAGCGTGTCGGTGCCGATTCAAGCGCGTGGCGAAGCTGCTCGCCTGCGCCGAGCAGCTTGTATTGCAACGAGCGCGACACCTCCACCACGGTGGAATAGATCAGGCGGTTGGCGATGCCGTAGCCGTAGTTGTCCTTGTCCAGCGCTTCTGCCGCCGTGGTGACCGCTTCAAGCACCTCGCGCTCGCGGTCTTCGTGAAAGATGTCCAGCCCGTGCTCTTTTTTATAGGCGGCGGATTGCCGCGAATAATCCAGGCGTTCGCACAGCAAACGCACCAATTCGGTGTCGATGCGGTCAATCTCCTGACGGATTTTGGTAAGCTCCATTTGTCGTTCCTCCTTCGGTTTCGCTTGGTTGGATCGTATCTCTTAATTCTATTATACCCGTTATATCAGCAAGTGTCAAATACTAAAACGATCGCACATGGAAAAAGCACCGCGGTGCAGCTATGCCAAGAGCGCAACGGTATTGTTGTCCGGCTTTCCGTCAAAAAAGCCGTCCAGCACCCGATGAAAGACAGAGCCGTCCTCACTCACAAGCGCAAAGAGCGTCATCGATGAGCGGAGCTTCCTTGCATCAGCAAGGCTTCGCAGATGTCAGTCAGCCGTGCCGACAGGAGCGGGTGGGCCAAATAGGCCTTTGCTTCTTCGATGCCGTTGATGCCGTAGGTATACGACATCTGACTTTTGCCCGGCCCGCGCAATTGCGGGAAGATATACCACATCCAATGGGAGCGTTTCTTTCCGAGCCGTATTTCGTTCAGTGCGACGGCATACATACCCTCTTGTGCCTGAAGAAACCGATTCAAGGAAGGAATGTCCATAGATGTCACTCTCCCGATAATTGTTTTAGGGTCACTTCATTATAACACAGGTTACACGGAATCGTAAAGGGGATTCGCGGATTTTACAGGGTTAATCTGCCTATTGGCGGCGTGTTTTGTGGGGGACGGGTCTCCCGTCCCGTATTGCACGATTTAGCGGCAACACCGTATGAAAAACCAAATCAACGTATGCGGGCGGCAGATTGCCGCCCCTACTTGTCCCCCTTGTCAAAGGGGGATGGCACGGCATATGCCGTGACAGGGGGATTCCGAAGGAAGAAATAAAAAGAATCCCTCCGTCACTCGCTGCGCTCGCGCCACCTCCCTTTAACAAGGGAGGCAAGAAAGACCACTCTTTTCTACTATGCAGGAGGCACCCCAACCTCTTGTCCCCCTTGTTAAAGGAAGATGTCAAAACCGCAGGTTTTGACAGAGGGATTCCATCAAAAAACAGCGGTAGCCCGCAAAACGGGCGGTCGGGGATGCCCGCCCTTGCGACAAGATTGTGCGCTCTTACAAACCTGCGGCGTGTCCGTAGGGGACGGGTCTCCCGTCCCGTATTGCACGATCGAATACCAACACCGTAAACGTGGGTTTCGGTTTACAATGAATAGTTTAATGCGGCTCCTGAACGCATTGAATCGTTGTTGACGTGTAAAAAGCAGAAACCTACCGTGACACGGTATATTTCGTAATACACGCAAAAACGGACGGGCAAACTGCCCGTCCGTTTTTTGATTTGTTGTATACGGTCAGCGATTATTTCGCCTCAGAAACCGCAACAGCGCAGGCGACGGTCATACCGACCATCGGGTTGTTACCCGCGCCGATGAGACCCATCATCTCGACGTGAGCGGGAACGGAGGACGAACCTGCGAACTGCGCATCGCCGTGCATACGGCCCATCGTATCGGTCATACCGTAGGAAGCAGGGCCTGCCGCCACGTTATCGGGGTGCAGGGTACGGCCCGTGCCGCCGCCCGAAGCCACGGAGAAGTACTTCTTGCCGTTTTCGATCGCCCACTTCTTGTAGGTGCCCGCAACGGGATGCTGGAAGCGGGTGGGGTTGGTGGAGTTACCGGTGATGGACACTTCCACCTTCTCGTGCTGCATGATCGCGACGCCTTCGAGAACGTCGTTCGCACCGTAGCACTTGACCTTTGCGCGCTCGCCGTCGGAGAAAGCTTTCTCCTCAACGATTTTCAGCGTATCGGTCGCGAAATCATACTCGGTCTCCACGAAGGTGAAGCCGTTGATGCGGCTGATGATATATGCCGCGTCTTTGCCCAGACCGTTGAGGATAACGCGCAGGGGGTTCTTACGAACCTTGTTCGCGGTGCGCGCAATACCGATGGCACCCTCAGCCGCCGCGAAGGACTCGTGGCCCGCTAAGAATGCAAAGCACTCGGTCTCCTCGGAGAGGAGCATCTTGCCGAGGTTGCCGTGACCCAGACCGACCTTGCGCTGTTCGGCAACCGAGCCGGGCACGGTGAATGCCTGCAGGCCTTCGCCGATAACAGCAGCAGCCTCAGCGGCGTCGGTCACGCCGCGCTTCAGAGCGAGCGCCACACCCAGGGTGTACGCCCAGACAGCGTTTTCAAACGCGATGGGCTGAACGCCCTTCACGATCGCGTCAACATCGATGCCCTTGGAGAGGCAGAGGTCGCGCGCTTCTTCCATCGAACCCAGACCGTTTTCCGTGAGGAAGGCTTCGATCTTGGCCATACGACGTTCTTTTCCTTCAAATTTCACATTGTTTGCCATGTCGTTTCCTCCTCTCATTCTTCACGCGGGTCAATGTACTTGGCGGCGTTGTCAAAACGGCCGTACTGACCGATGTTCTTAGCATATGCTTCGTTGGGCTCCATACCGTGACGGATGTCTTCGAGCATCTTGCCCAGGCGCACGAACTGATAGCCCGTGACTTCGTCGTTCTCATCCAGAGCGAGCTTGATGACGTAGCCTTCCGCCATCTCCAGATAGCGCACGCCCTTTGCCTTGGTGGAGAACATGGTGCCGACCTGCGAACGCAGACCCTTACCGAGGTCCTCAAGACCCGCGCCGATGGACAGGCCGTCCTCGGAGAACGCGGACTGGGTGCGGCCGTAAACGAGCTGCAGGAAGATCTCGCGCATTGCCACGTTGATGGCGTCGCACACAAGGTCGGTGTTCAGGCACTCAAGCAGGGTCTTGCCGGGGAGGATCTCCGCCGCCATAGCCGCCGAGTGGGTCATACCCGAGCAACCGATGGTCTCGACGAGGGCTTCCTCGACGATGCCTTCTTTGATGTTCAGCGTGATCTTGCAGGTGCCCTGCTGGGGAGCACACCAGCCCACACCGTGCGAGAGGCCGGAAATGTCAGCGATCTGATAGGGCTTCACCCATCTGCCCTCTTCGGGGATGGGCGCGGGACCGTGATGCGGGCCCTTGCGGACAACACACATCTGTTCCACTTCGTGAGAATAATTCATAGTGGGGACTCCTTTCACTTTAAAATACCTTATTGACAGGGGCGGTTTGAACAAACCGCCGCACCTTCTTATATTATAGCTTGTTTTTTTGCGTTGCGCAAGAGGTTTTCGCAACATTTGCACCGCCAAACGTGAAAAATTTAACAATTCACGGGGAATTTTTAAGCGGACGGGAATCGAACCATTTACGGGTTCGATAAAGGCTTGCATTATCGGGAAATATAGGGTATGATAAAACTATCTTGAAAAAGGAGCCGATACAATGAAGCTGTGGATCAAACTCGGTATTGCCGCTGTGGCGGCAGGAGCGGCGGCCGTCGCCGCTTCCCGCGAAAACGGGGAGCTGACAATCGGGCAATATACGGTGGAATGCGAGGGACTTCCCGCGGAATTTGACGGTCTGCGGCTGGTACAGCTGTCCGACCTTCACGCCGCTACCTTCGGGAAGCATCAGAAACTGCTGGTGGACAGCGTGGAAGCCATCGCGCCCGAGCTCGTGCTCATCACGGGCGATCTGATCGATCGCCGCCGCACGAAAACCGTGAAGGGGATGGAGCCTGCGCTGACTCTGCTGACACAACTGGCGGAGCGTTTCCCGACGGTGTTCGTGGAGGGCAATCACGAAACAATGTCGCCCGTCGGCAAGCATTTCTGCGCATTGGCACAGCGCACGGGAGCACATAACATTACGGGTCGCGGAATGCCCGTGTGCAAGGGCAACAGCCGCATCGTGCTGTTGGGTATCCCCGATGTGTCGGCATTTGCCTATGAGGAAGCGCCGTGGCGCGAGACGATGCACACGGTTCACGCGCCGTATGCCGACGATTTCTGCATTGCGCTGTCGCACCGTCCGCACTATTTCGCCGAATACGAGGAGGAAGGACTGGAACTGGTGCTCAGCGGTCACGCGCACGGCGGTCAGGTGCGCTTGCCGCCGGTCGGCGGCCTGTTTGCGCCCGAACAAGGCGTGTTCCCGAAATATACCGCAGGCGTTCACGGCGAAGGGGATACGAAGATGGTGATCAGCCGCGGATTGGGCAACAGCGGCTTCCCGATCCGTGTCGGCAATCGCCCCGAAATCGTTGTGATCACCCTGAAATCCAAATAACGCAAAAGGCAGTTCATCGGCGAACTGCCTTTTTTACAACAAAATATTATTGAAAAACGATAAAAAAGTATTGACAAACGCAAGTTGACGGTGTATGATGATACCCGAAATCCAAACAAAGGAGAGGGAATTATGAACGAACCGATACACGAAACCATCCAAAACCCGACAAAGGAGCCGACAACATCGCCGATTCCCGCGCCCCGCACCTATGCGGCGGCGGAAAGCGTCTTTGCGTGGGTGTGCCTGCTTGTCGGGTATCTGCTGTGCCGCACCGTGCCGGTTGCGTTGTCGCCGCTGGGCGGCTGTCTGTGCCTGCTGGTGCTGTATGTCGCGACGCTCACGGTGCTTCGCGTGCGCGGCTTTGCGTTTTCGGTGTCCGTGTGGTGTGCGGCGGGGAGCGGCTTGCTCACCGCGGCGGCGATGCTGATCAGTGCCGATGCGTTTTTGCGTCAGCTGTGCTTCTGGTATGCGTTGGCGGCGTATGCGTATACGGTGCACGCGATGACGGGCAACACCCTGCGTCACGGCTTGTCCGATCTGGTGCTTGTCGATGCCTTCAAGGCGGCAGTGATCCAGCCGTTCTGCGCTCACGGCGGCTTGTTTGCCGCGATGTTCGCGGGAAAAGCCAAGGGAAGCGGCAAAGCCATCGGCAAGGTGCTTGTCGGCTTGCTGTTAGCGTTGATCCCCACTGCCGCTGTGCTGTCGCTTTTGTCCTACGACAGCGGGTTTTCGTCGTTGCTCTCCACGCTGTTTGATGTGAATGCCCCGGATGTGTTTTCGCATTTGGTGAGCATCGCGTTCGGCATTCCGATCGGGATGTATCTGTTCGGAATGCTGATTTCAAACATCGATCACGAGGCGGGAAGCATCCTCACCGAGGAGGATTGCACCAAGACGGCAACGGCGTGCCGTGTGATCGCCCCGCTGACCGTGGCGGCGGCAACCGTGCCGATGCTTTTCGTGTATGCGATCTTTTTTGTGTCGCAGTGGCAATACTATGTTGCGGGCTTCACGGGCGTGCTTCCCGAGGGCTTTCAGTATGCCTCGTTTGCCAGGGAGGGCTTTTTCCAGCTGTGCACGGTGGCGGTGATCAATTTGGCGATGATCCTCGGTGCACTGTGGCTGACAAAGCGCGCGGATGACAAGCCGGGATGGCTGCTCAGAATTCTCACCGCGCTTTACTCAGTGTTTACGCTGGTACTGATCGCCACGGCGATGGCGAAAATGCTGTTGTACATCGACGCGTACGGACTGACGCAAAAGCGCGTGTATGCCACGTGGTTTATGGTGGTGCTTGCCGTCGTGTTTGTGATCATCGCTGTCGGGGTCTTTGTGCCGAAAATGAAGACGGTGCTTGTCTGCACGGCCGTATGCGTTGTGATGTTTGCGGGGCTGGCACTGAGCAACGTCAACGGTGTCATCGCCGACTACAATGTCGCACAGTACCTGAACGGCGAGCTGAAAACGGTGGATGTGGGGGCACTCGAACAGCTTGATGAGGCGGCAACGCCTGCGCTGTGCCGCTTGTATGAGTCGTATGTGGACAGCGGCAAAACAACGGGCACCACGTATTTCCGTGTGAAAAATGTTCTGCGGGCGCAGGCGACGGAGCTTGCCGAGCGCGGGCTTTGGAGCTTCAGCATCCCGCAGATGCGTGCCGTATCGGCACTGAAAGCCGCAGGGATAGAGGGGTAATGCCGTATATCCCGTCAGCTTATGGTATACAGATCGCGCTACAGATGCGGATTCCCCGTTTCCTTTTGCAAAAGAAAAAGAGAAGGTCCACGGACCTTCTCTTTTTGATTGAATTATCCATTTATGCTTTCAGCCACAGCACCTCGTAGGGACGCAGGACATCCGTCTTGCCGTCCTCGTAGTTGCTCAGGATCACCTTGGCATCCGCAGGGACGCACGCGGGGAATGCCGCTTCCGTTTCGTCGTAGCGGGACACGACATAGATGACCTCGTCGCCGCAGGTGCGGGTGTACACCGAGGTGTGGTCCTTGTTCATCACCAACTCAAACACGCCGCCGTCGCCCAGAGCGGCTTCCGCTTTGCGCAGGGCAAGCATCTTGCGGTAGAAATTGAGCACCGATTGGGGATCCTTGTCCTGCTCCTCGGCAGTGAAGCCCTTGTCCACCTGCGTCTTGATCCACGGGGTACCGCTTGTGAAGCCGCCCTCTTTACCTGTTGTCCACGGGATGGGTGTTCTGCCGCAGTCACGGCTGCCGAACTGCAGGCGGGCAAGGATCTCCTCCTCGGAGTATTTGCCCGTTGCCTTCAATTCCTTATAGCCGTTGAAGGTTTCGATGTCGCGGTATTCGTCAAGCGTTGCGAACGTCGGGTCGTGCAGACCGAGCTCCTGACCCTGATAGATGACGGCAATGCCGCGCATACCGTACAGCATACCCGCAAGCATCGTCGCACTTTCGTACGGGAACTTGTCGCGGTCACCGAAGCGGGACAGCGCGCGGGGCTGATCATGGCTTTCCATCACGAGGACGGGGTAGCTGTCATTGGCGAGACCGTTTTCCCACTTGGCAAGAATATCGACAAAAGCGGTGCGATCGACGGGCTCGGGCATCCATTTGTCGCCGCCGATGCGGCCTAAAAGCAAGTGCTCAAACTGGAAGGACGAGGTCAGCTCGCCGCGCTCCTCACCGGTCAGGGCAAGTGCCTGCGTGGGGGTCAGACCCCACGTTTCGCCGATGGTCAGCGCACCGTGCGGGCCGAGAGCCTCCGTGTGAAGCTGATGCAGATAGCTGTGCAGGCGGTCACCGAACAGAATGTCGCCGTCTTCGTTCTTGGCGAGGTTGTTGATCACGTCGCAACGGAAGCCCGCAACGCCCATATCCAGCCAGTAGTTGATCATATCGACAATTTCCTGACGAACCTTGGGGTTCTCCCAGTTGAGGTCGGGTTGCTTTTTCGAGAACAGGTGCAGGTAATACTGCCCCGTGGTTTCGTCCCATTCCCAGATGCTGCCGCCGAACGCCGCCTTATTTTCGCTGGGCTCGTGACCGTCCACGGGATCGCGCCAGATGTAATAGTCGCGGTAGGGGTTATCGCGGCTCTTGCGTGCCTCTTGGAACCAGTAATGCTCGTCGGAGGTGTGGTTGACAACGAGGTCCATAAGCACGCGGATGCCGTGTTCCTCAGCAACGGCAAGAAGCTCTTTGAAATCGTCAAGCGTGCCGTATTCGGGGCCGATGTCGCGATAATCCGCGATGTCGTAGCCGTTGTCATCGCCGGGGGACGGATAGCAGGGGGACAGCCAGACGGCGTTCACGCCCAGCTCCTGCAGGTAGGGGATCTTCCGGATGATGCCGCGCAGATCGCCGATGCCGTCACCGTTGGTGTCGAGATAGCTTTTCGGGTAGATCTGGTACACGATCGAGTCCTTATGCCATTGTTTCATACGATCATACCTCCGTTCGGGGATAAAATTCATTATTTCTATCATACCATATAATACATCGTTTGGCAAGTGTCGAAAACACCCGTGTTTTTCGGATGATCGACCTTAAAACAGAGATATTCAAGGATTTTTGTGAAAATATATTAAAATACACGCGATATTTTTGGAAGTATCCACAATTGCATTTACGCTTTTATGTGTTAAAATGGTAAAGTACACACAACTCAGACGAAGTTGTACGAAAAACATATACAGTAAGGGGTTTTAAGTATGTTCAAAAAGGTCTTTGCCGTTGTCATGGCGGTCGCTATGATGCTGAGCCTGTGTGCTTGCGGCGGCAACAAGGGTGCCGATTATACGGCAGAAAACACTGAGTATGTCATCGGCTTCTCCGGTCCTCTGACCGGCGCGGCGGCTGTCTACGGCGTCGCGGTCAAGAACGCGGCACAGATGGCGGTTGACGAGATCAACGCCGCGGGCGGCTTTGACGGTGTCAACTTCAAGCTCGTCGCCACCGACGATATGCACGACGCCACCAAGGTGGCTACCAACTACTACTCGATGCTCGAGGGCGGTATGCAGGTGTCGCTGGGCACCGTGACCACCGGCCCGGGCCTTGAGTACACCAACCTGTCTGAGGAGGACAACGTGTTCTTCCTGACTCCCTCCGCTTCGGGTGACGATATCCCCGCCAACGACAACGGTTTCCAGATGTGCTTTGCAGACGGCAACCAGGGTAAGGTTGCGGCGGACTACGTCAACTCGCTGGGTATGACGAAGATCGGCATCTTCTACAAGTCCGACGACGCGTACTCCAACGGCATCTACAAGCAGTTCAAAGAAAACCTCAAAGAGGGTATTGAGACGGTCGAGGCGGTCTTCACGGGCGATGCTCAGGACTTCTCCGCGCAGATCTCCAACCTGAAGGATTGCACCTTCATCTTTATGCCCATCTACTATCAGCCCGCTTCGGTCTTTATGACCCAGGCAAAGGACATCATCAGCGCGAAGGCTGTGTACTACGGCTGTGACGGCTTCGACGGCCTTGCGGGTCAGTTCGAGGACTTCACCGTGATCCCGCAGGAAGTCTCGATGCTGTCGCACTTTGACTCCAACGCGACCACCGGTGCGGCGGCGGACTTCATCAAGAAGTACACCGAGAAGTTCGGCACCGACACCCTCAACCAGTTCGGCGCTTCGGCGTATGACTGCGTGTATGCCATCTTCAATGCGATGAAGGCAGCGAAAGCGGCAGGCAAGGATGTGTCCGTGACCATTTCGGCTACCGATCTGTGCGAGATCCTCAAGGAGCAATTCAAGGGCGACTTCTCTTACAGCGGTGTGACCGGCGACGACATCACCTGGGAAGACAACGGCTACGTTTCCAAGGAAGCGGTCAAGTATACGCTGAAGACGGCCAACTGATTTCTTTGGTGATCCTAAATTGACATACGCTACAATTGCCGCCGCAGAATTCTGCGTCGGCAATTGTTCGTATCATACGGTAGGTTATTTTTATGGAATATTTAAAAATTGTAATTGACGGTCTGAGCATCGGCAGTACCTATGCGATGATCGCTCTCGGTTATACGATGGTGTACGGCATCGCCAAAATGCTGAACTTCGCTCACGGCGACGTGATTATGGCGGGCGGCTATGCGATGTATGTTACGCTGTTTCTTCACGCCCCCTGGTATGTGGCGTTGGCGGCGGCGGTGATTTTCTGCACCGTTCTCGGTATTACGGTGGAAAAGGTGGCTTACAAACCGCTTCGCGGTGCATCGCCGCTGGCGGTGCTGATCACGGCGATCGGTGTCAGCTCGCTTCTGCAGTCTCTGGCGCAGATCATCTTCGGCTCCGCACCGAAAATGGTAGGAATCGCCGACCTCGGGAATGTAACCATCGCCGGAGAAAACATTCCGATATCCACGTTTGTTACGCTCGGTTGCTCGACGGTGATCATGCTGGTGCTGACACTGTTTGTCAAATTCACCCGCACAGGCCGTGCGATGATCGCGGTCTCCGAAGACCGCGATGCGGCGCAGCTGATGGGCGTAGATTCGAATAAGATCATCACCATCACGTTTGCGATCGGCTCGGCACTTGCCGCGTTTGCCGCGTTCTTTATGCTGATGAAATCGCCCAGTCTTACCAATGCATTCGGCGCAATGCCCGGCATCAAGGCGTTTACGGCGGCGGTCATCGGCGGCATCGGCTCGATCCCCGGTGCGATGCTCGGCGGTATTCTGATGGGCGTCGTGGAAGCGGTGGCGCTGAAATTCCCGCTGATCGCTCCCTACACCGATGCAATTGAATTCCTGATCCTCATTGTCATCCTTCTTGTTCGCCCGACAGGATTGATCGGTAAGAAACGGAGGGAGAAAGTATAATGAGCAAGCTGAAATCGATAAAATGGAAGCATTATGTCAACTACATTCTCGTAGGCATTGCCGCGGTTGTGTTCACGGCACTGTCGTTTGCGGGTGAGTTGAATTCTTCCACCCTGGTGTTGCTTGAAAAAGTGACGATAGCGGTGATGTTAGCGGTGTCGCTGTCGCTGGTTGTCGGCTTCCTCGGCGAGCTGTCGCTCGGACACGCAGGCTTTATGTGTGTCGGTGCGTATCTCGGCGGTAAAGCCGCAGTTCTTTTGCAACCCTCACTCGGCGAATGGCCGGCACTGGTTATTTCGTTGCTGGTCGGCGGTGCCGTTGCGGCGGTGTTCGGTGTGATCATCGGTCTGCCTGCCCTGCGCTTGCGCGGCGACTATCTTGCCATCGTGACGCTGGCGTTCGGCGAAATCGTGCGCACAGTGTTTATGAATGCCGATGAAGATCTCTTCGGCGGCACGCTCGGTCTTTCAACCCCGCGTTTTGACAAGCATTATCTGTTTATCATTGCGTTTGTGCTGGTGCTCCTGTGCCTGTGGGTCTCGCAGAACATCATCCGCTCCAAGCACGGTCGTGCGATCACGGCGATCCGTGATAATGAGATCGCCGCCAAGGCAACGGGCATCAATGTCACGAAATACAAGCTCGTGGTGTTCACGGTATCGTCGTTCTTTGCAGGTATTGCGGGTGTGCTGTACAGTTACTCCAACACCACGGTGCAAAGCGATGTGTTTGACTACAACTATTCCATTGCGATCCTTGTGATGGTGGTGCTCGGCGGTATGGGTAACCTCACCGGCTCCATCATTGCGGCGACGGTGATCATCTCTGCGCAGGTCTTCCTGCAGACGGGTCTGACGGGCGACCTTGCCGTGCTTCAGAACGTGGTGTATGCGCTGATTACCATTGTGGTCGTGATCTACAACAACGCGCCCTCGCTCAAGGGCTTCCGTGATAAGTACAATCTGGGCAATCTTGTCAAGAAATTCCGCAAGCCCGATCCCGCCAGTGTGCACGACGACGAGGCAAAATGGGATCGCGTGCCCACGAAGATCGATATGGACGAAGTGCTGTCGACCGATATACAGCCGTCTTCGCCGTTCACACCCGATAAACCGGATAAGGGGGCGAATTAAATGGCAAGAAACAAAACGGTTGAAGCGTCGGGCACGGTGCCGAGCGGCGATGTCGTGTTGAAAACCGAAAATCTCGGCATCTCCTTCGGCGGTCTGAAAGCGGTGCAGAATCTTGATCTGACCATTAAAAAAGGACAGCTCTACGGTCTTGTCGGCCCTAACGGCGCGGGTAAAACCACCGTCTTCAATATGCTGACGGGCGTGTACAAGCCCACCACGGGCAGATTCTATCTTTGCGGCGAAAACCTGACGGGCAAAGGTCAGGAGACCATCAACCACAAGGGCATCGCCCGCACGTTCCAGAACATTCGCCTGTTCAACAATATGACCGTCATCCGCAACGTGATGGTGGGACTGCACAACCAACCCGAATTCAAATGCGGCGTGTTTACCAGTATGTTCCGCCTGCCGCGTCATTTCAAGGTGGAAAAGGCGATGCGCGAGCGCGCCAAGGAGATCCTGCGCATTGTGGGACTCGAGGAGGAACGCAACCTGCTGTCGTGCAACCTGCCTTACGGCAAACAGCGCAAGTTAGAGATCGCGCGCGCTTTGGCAACCAACCCGAAGCTTCTGTGTCTGGATGAGCCTGCGGCGGGTATGAACCCCAACGAAACCGCCGATCTGATGCGCATCGTGCGCCGCATCCGCGACGAGTACGACGTGACCATTCTGCTCATCGAGCACGATATGAAATTCGTGTCGGGGCTGTGCGACGAGATCACGGTGCTCAACTTCGGTACGGTGCTGGCGCAGGGCTCGCCCGACGTCGCGCTCAACGATCCCGAAGTCATCAAAGCGTATATAGGAGGATAACACCATGGCATTATTGGAAGTCAAAGACCTGTCCGTGTATTACGGTGTTATCCAGGCACTCAAGGATGTCAGCTTTGAGGTCAATAAGGGCGAGATCATCGCCTTGATCGGTGCCAACGGTGCGGGCAAAACCACCATTCTGCACACGGTCAGCGGCTTGCTCAGGGCAAAAAGCGGCAGTATTCTGTTCGGAGAGGGCGACGCAAAGACCGATCTGAGTAAAACGCCCGCTCACAAGATCGTGACGATGGGTATGGCGCACGTGCCCGAAGGCCGTCGCATTTTCCAGCAGCTGACGGTGTACGAAAACCTGCTGATGGGCGCGTTCACCCGCAAGAATAAAGCGGAGGTGCAGGAGACGCTTACCAAGGTGTATGAGCATTTCCCGCGCCTGAAGGAACGCGAAAAGCAGATTGCCGGTACGCTGTCGGGCGGCGAACAGCAGATGCTTGCGATGGGTCGCGCGCTGATGTCCAAGCCGACGATTATGCTGATGGATGAGCCGTCGATGGGCTTGTCGCCGCTGTATGTGTCGGAGATTTTCGCCATCATCCGCGAGATCAACAAAGCGGGCACCACGGTGCTTTTAGTGGAACAAAACGCCAAAATGGCACTGGAAATCGCCAACCGCGCGTACGTTTTGGAAACGGGCGCGGTGCGTATGAGCGGCGATGCTCACGAGCTTGCCGACAACGAAGAGGTACGCAAAGCCTACCTCGGCGGATAAATTTAAAAAACGCCTTTCGGATACTGAACAAGTCCAGTAAAAACGGACAATAGAAAAAAGCACCCCCTTTATGGTAGAATGAAAAGAGCTACCATGAAGGGGGTATTTGTATGCCAAGAGAATACAGACATATCAAATTGTATGAAAAA
>SVPN01000033.1 GCA_015065805.1 Oscillospiraceae bacterium
CGCAACGCGGACAAAGGGGTTGCCGTCTCGCGGCGTGCTTTGTAGGGGACGGGTTTCCCGTCCCGTATCGAAAACCCGAAAGCAACGTATGCGGGCGGATGTGGGCATCCGCCCCTACGATTGGGGTGTGCACATTCCTTGTCCCCCTTGTTAAAGGGGGATGTCACGGCATATGCCGTGACAGGGGGATTCTCTTTGAAGAATCCCTCCACCAACGCTACGCGTCGGTCCCCCTCCCTTTGACAAGGGAGGCAAGAAGACCGCTGTTTTCCACAAGGCGGAAAGCACCCCAAAATCCTTGTCCCCCTTGTTAAAGGGGGATGTCGCCGCAGGCGACAGGGGGATTCCCTTTGAAGAATTCCTCCGTCACTCGCTGCGCTCGCGCCACCTCCCTTTGACAAGGGAGGCAAGAAAGACCGCTGTTTTCCACAAGGCGGAAAGCACCCCAAAATCCTTGTCCCCCTTGTTAAAGGGGGATGTCACGGCGTATGCCGTGACAGGGGGATTCCGTTGTGGCAACGCCCTCTCCGTCATCGCCTTGCGGCGATGCCACCTCTCCCAAAGGGAGAGGCAAGGATTGTGTATGCCGCAAACACGCGGCAACACCGTAGGGCGGGGGCTTGTCTCCCGCCGCTAAACATCCTGTTACGCTACGATAAGGAGAACATATGGAACTGTACAATACCCTTGATGAAGAACAGGCAGAGCGCGCCGTTCTTGCCGCGCTCGATACCGAGGAATACGACGTTGAAAGCTCGCTTGCAGAGCTTGCCGAGCTCGCCGCGACAGCGGGGGCTCAGGTTGTTGCGGTGCTGACCCAAAAGCGCGAAGCACCCAAAAAAGCGACCTATTTGGGCAGTGGGCGCGTGCTGGAGCTTGCCGAGCTTTGCACGGCACAGGAGGCAGAGCTTGTCATTTTTGACTGTGAGCTGTCACCGACTCAGCTGCGCAATTTGGAGGACGCCCTGCCGTGTCGCGTCATCGACCGCACGATGCTGATTCTGGATATTTTTGCGGCACGCGCACGCTCGGCGGAGGGTCGATTGCAGGTGGAGCTGGCACAGCTGCAATACCGCCTGCCGCGTTTGGCGGGTATGGGCAAATCGCTGTCGCGTCTGGGCGGCGGCATCGGCACAAGAGGCCCGGGTGAAACCAAATTAGAATCCGACCGCCGTCACATCCATCGCCGCATCGCCGCGCTTAAAGAGCGGCTTGAAGAGGTCAAGCGTCACCGCGAGGGGCTTCGTGCACGCCGTCGCAAGGACGGGGTGCGCACGGTCGCGCTGGTGGGCTACACGAACGCGGGCAAATCCACCCTGCTCAACCGCCTGACCGATGCGGGCGTGCTTGCGGAGAATATGCTGTTTGCAACGCTCGATACCACGGCGCGTGCGCTGACCCTGCCCGACGGGCAGACGGTGCTTCTCATTGACACGGTCGGCTTTGTCCGCCGCTTGCCGCACCATCTGGTGAATGCGTTCCGCTCGACGCTGGAGGAAGCGGTCGAGGCGGATGTGATCCTCAATCTGTGCGACGCGGGCTCGCCCGAAGCGGACGAGCATTTAGAGGTGTCGCGCAACCTGCTTGCGGAGCTCGGATGCGGTGAAACGCCCGTGCTGTCGGTGCTCAACAAATGGGATACGGTGTCCGATGAACCGCACGAGCGGGTGGGAAACACGTTTTATATCAGCGCGTTGCACGGCTGGGGGCTTCAGGAGCTGCTCGCAGGCATCGTCGAAGCGTTGCCGCCCGACCGTCGCCGCGTGACCTTGCTATTCCCGTTTTCCGAGGGCGCGCTTGCTGAGCGATGCCGCAAGGAGGGTGCGGTGGAATATGAGGAATATGTCCCCGAGGGACTGCGGATGACCGTTACCTTAGGCCCCGTGTTGCTGGATCTGACAAGCCGTTTTGAGGAAGAGGTATGAACACACGCATTCATATTCTGGACGAATTGCGCGGGTTTTGCGTGGTGCTGATGGTGATCTACCACGCGCTGTACACACTTGCCGCGTCGTTTATGATCCCGTTTGCATTACGTATGTACGCGTTTTTCTACCCCGTTGAGCCGTTTTTCGCGGGCATCTTCATCGCGCTTTGCGGGTTTTCGTGCCGTTTGTCGCGTCACAATCTCCGCCGCGGGCTGTTGCTCGGTGCGGTGGCGATGGGGATGACGGCGGTGTTACTTGCGGTGATGCCGTCGCAGATCATATGGTTCGGTGTGCTGCATTGCCTTTCGGTGTGCATCCTGCTGTTCACGGCGGCAAAGCCGCTTCTTGACCGCATCCCGCCGCTTGTGGGCGTGATCGCGTCGGCGGTATTGTTTGCGCTGACGTGGACGATGCCGACGCTTCAGGGCGGGCGGTTTCTTTGGTGGACGCTTCCCGAAGCCCTGCTCGGATGCGATGCCCTTCTGCCGCTCGGGTTCGGCACGCTGTTCAGCGCGGATTATTTCTCGCTGATTCCGTGGGTATTCTGCTTTCTTTTCGGAACCTTTCTCGGGCGATGGCACGACCGCCTGCCCGCGTGGTGTTATACGTCGCGTGTCAAGCCGCTTGCGTGGCTCGGGCGACACAGCCTGCCGGTGTATTTAGCGCATCAGCCGATCATTTACGGGTTGGCGTGGGTATTTACCTATATATAATCCTCGAGCGTCTGCGCGAGAGCCTTGCCGTCATACACGGCGATGCCCTCGCGCAGTTTTTGTTGCTCCTCGTCGGGCAGGGCGGATACCCGCGCTTCATAGACGCGTTCAGGTGTATCCGTCTGCGGCTCGAACACTGCCACGCGATCCTGCCACACCCCGATGATGCGATATGCGCGCCCGGGCGGTTCTTCGACGGGCGGGGTGTCCTCGGTGCGCATCATTTCGCTGACCAGTGCCCCTAAAAGCATCGCGGTAACACACAGGCTGATGACCAGAAACCAGATCCATTTTGTCGGCATCGTTTCACGCTCCTTCCGTCGGATAGTGTGCGCTGTTCCCGCGTCGGTATGCAATCTATTAGGAAAATGTGAATTTATGCGGTATTGATTGACTTTTCCAACAAAATGCGCTACTATTATACTGTATACTTATATACAAAAGTCGGCATATTTTCGATGGTTACATTTCCCAAAGGAGGAAATTTCAGTCTATGGAACAGCAAGAAAAAAAGGATAAGAAGAGCTTTGCCTCGGCAGTCGGTGCCTTCTTCGGCTCCAAGGCGATGCGGATCGTCGGCTCGATCTTCGGCTGGATCGGTAAGATCTTAGCGACCATCCTGCTCATCGGTATCATCACGGGATGCATTGCGGGCTGTATTATGACCATCTACGTGTTCAAGACCTTCTCCGCCTCGCCCGAGGTGCCCGATATCACGCAGATCATGGACAACGGCACCAGCATCATCTACACGCAGGATGCAAACGGCGAATGGGTCGAGAATCAGCGTTTGGAGGGCATCAACCGTATCTGGACGGACTTCAACGACATCCCCGATTACCTGCAAAAAGCCGTGGTCGCCATCGAGGACGAACGCTACTACCTCCACAAGGGCGTGGACTGGAAGCGTACGGCGGCGGCGGTTGTGAATCAGGTGCTCGGCGGCGACAGCCAGTTCGGCGGCTCCACCATCACCCAACAGCTCATCAAGGTCGTGTCGGGTGACGACGAGACCAGCATCGAGCGTAAGATCCGCGAGATCTTCCGCGCGCTGGAGATGGAGCGCGATTACTACACCAAGGATGAGATCCTCGAAGCCTATCTGAACATTCTGCCGCTGTCGGACGGTGTTGTCGGTGTCGGTGCGGCGGCAAACTATTATTTTGCCAAGGATGTGGAGGATCTGACCCTCGCCGAATGCGCGTTGATCGCGGGCGTGACCAACCTGCCGTCCTACTACGATCCCTACGATCATCCCGATCACGCGAAAAAGCGCCAGGAGACCATCCTCGGCAAGATGCACGAGCTCGGGTTCATCAGCGACGATGAATATATCCAGGCGTATAACGAGGAATTGCACTACAAGAGCAACGCACGCTATATTGAGGTGCAGGACTATTATGTTGATACCCTCATTGAGGATGTCATCGGCGATCTGATGGAGAAATACGGCTACAACTACACCTACGCCGAGCAGCTGGTGTTCTTCGGCGGTCTGCGCATCTATTCCTATGAGGATGTCAACAAACAGCGCGCTGTCGAAGCGGTGATGCGTGACGATGCCAACTTCATCGATTACGAAGAAGAGGATGAGAATCCCAACGCCGCCGTGTTCATTATGGACTATGAGGGACGCGTGGTCGCCGTTGTCGGCGGTCGCGGCGAAAAGAGCGGCAACCGCGTGCAGAATAACGCGACCCAGTCCCAGCGTCAGCCCGGTTCGACGATGAAGCCGCTTGGTGTGTATGCACCCGCGATGGATCAGGGACTCATCAACTATTCAACCATTGTCAGGGACGCACCGATCACCCTGCCCGACGGCACGCTGTGGCCGCCGAACTACGGCAATTCGTCGGCATACGATACCGGCAAATGGATGACGGTGCAGTACGCCCTGCAGGAATCGAAAAACACCGTGCCGGTGCGCATTCTTGACGAAATGGGCTTTGAAACGAGCTACAATTTCCTCAAAGAAAAGCTGCATTTCACGTCGCTTGTCGAGAGCGACTACGCGTATGCGCCGCTTGCACTGGGCGGTATGACCTACGGCGTGACCGTGCGCGAGATGTGCGCGGGGTACCAGATCTTCGGCAATGCGGGCATCTTCAATTCGCCGCATACCTACAACCGCGTGGAGAACGAAGAAGGTGAAGTGCTTTTAGAGCACGTGTTGGAGGAGGAGCGTGTCATCGAAGAGGACACCGCCACCGTGATGAACCGCATCCTGCAGACCGTCACCTCCTACGGTACGGCGGCAGAGGTGTCGGGTGACTGGTCGAGCATTCAGCTCTTCTCCAAGACGGGTACGACCGATAACAACAAGGACGCCTATTTTGCAGGCGGCACACCGTATTATGTCGGTGCGCTGTGGATGGGCTACGACAGCAACCAGATCTCGCTGTCCTACGATCAGCGTATGTCGTCGAAGTATCTGTTCAGCAAATGTATGAAAGCGCTTCACGCGGATCTGCCCGCCGCCACCTTCGACAAATGGGGTGACGTGGAGGGTCATTACTACGATCCGGAATTCGGTGTCGTTGTGGATGAGAGCGAGACGGGCGAAAAGGAGAACAAGTGGGGCTACTATAAAGCCGACGATGTCCCGCGCGACAAGAACTATTTCGGCGATGAGCCCTATATGCCCACCACCACGACGACGACCACTACGACGACCGCCAAGAAAACCACCACGACCACAAAGGCAAAGGCCACCACCACAACCGTGGAGACCACCACCACAACGGATACCGAGGTGACCGACCCGACGGGTGAGGGCGAAACCACTACCCTGCCCGAGGGCGAAACCACCACCTTGCCCGTCGAAGGGGAAACCACCACCTTGCCTGAGGGCGAAACCACCGCGCCGCCTCCGGATCCCACCGATCCCACCGAGGCGACGACCACAACGGCACCGCCTGCTGTGGTACAGAATCCGTAAAGAATCCACCCAAAGGAATGAAAACCTATGTCTGCTTTTGAACACTGCAAACGGCTGGTCGTCAAGGTCGGTACCTCGACCCTGACCCACGCCAGCGGTCACATCAATCTGCGCCGCATTGACGAGCTTGTCAAGGTGCTGTCCGACCTCAAGAACGCGGGGATCGAGATTCTGCTCGTGTCCTCGGGTGCGGTCGGCGTCGGCGTCGGTGAGCTCGGACTGCGTGAGCGTCCGACCGATTTAGGCGGCAAGCAGGCCGCCGCGGCAGTCGGTCAGTGCGCCCTGATGTATATGTACGACAAGGAATTTGCCGAGTACGGTCACGTCACGGCGCAGGTGCTTCTCACCCGCGACGGCGTGGAGGATACTGTGCGCCGTCGCAACATCATCAACACGCTGGAAACGCTGTTGCAATATAAGGCATTGCCGATCATCAACGAAAACGATACCGTGTCCACCGAAGAGATCGAATTCGGCGACAACGATACGCTGTCGGCGCTGGTTGCCGTGCTTGTGGAGGCGGACGGACTGATCCTGCTGACGGATATCGACGGCTTGTACACCGCCGATCCGCGTCAGGACCCCGAAGCGAAGCTGATCGAGCGCGTGACGGCGATCGACGACGAGCTGCTTGCGCTTGCAGGCGGTGCGGGCTCGACCCGCGGAACGGGCGGTATGCTGACAAAGCTCCACGCCGCGCAGATCGCGATGGAGGCGGGTATCCCCACCATCGTGATGAACGGCAGTTCGCCCTCGCGTCTGTACGATGTCATCGAGGGCAAGCCCTGCGGCACGATATTTGAGAGCAAGTAAGAACCATGTAGGGGCGGCAATCTGCCGCCCGTGAAAGGAAGGAGCTGTTCCTTATGACCTTGACCGAAATGGGCGTATGCGCCAAACAAGCGGCGGCGGTGTTGCGCACCGTGTCAACGGCGCAAAAAAATGCGGCACTGACGGCGATCGCCGCCCGCCTGGAAGCGGATACGGATGTCATCTTAGCGGCAAACGCCGAGGATCTCGCCCGTGCACGTGAAAACGGGATGCGCGAATCGCTCATTGACCGCCTGTCGCTGACGGCAGACCGCATCCGTGCGATGGCAAACGGTGTGCGCGAGGTGGCGGCACTCGGCGATCCGATCGGTGAAATCACGGACGGCTACTGCCGCCCGAACGGTCTGCGCATCCAGAAGACCCGCGTGCCGCTCGGCGTTGTCGGCATCATCTACGAAGCGCGTCCCAATGTCACCTCCGATGCGGCGGCGCTGTGCCTGAAATCGGGCAACGCGGTGATCCTGCGCGGCGGCAAGGAAGCGTTTTCCTCCAATACGGCGGTGGCGATGTCCATCCGCACGGGTTTGCAGGAAGCGGGTCTGCCCGCCGACTGCGTACAGCTTTTGGATAAAACCGACCGTGAAACCGCGGCGCAGATGATGCGCCTGAATGACTATATCGATGTGCTGATTCCGCGCGGCGGTGCGGGTCTCATCCGCTCGGTGGTGGAAAATGCCACCGTCCCCGTGATCCAGACGGGTGTCGGAAACTGCCACGTGTATGTGGATAAGGATGCCGATCTGGAGATGGCGGCAAAGGTCGTTGTCAACGCCAAGGCGTCGCGTCCGTCGGTGTGCAATGCGGCGGAGACGCTTCTTGTGCACCGTGACATCGCGGACAAGGCGTTGCCGCTGTTGTCGGCGGCATTGCGCGAGGCGAACGTGTCGCTTCGATGCTGTGAGCGCTCGCTCCCGCTGTGCGAGGGCGCCGTTGCCGCCACCGAGGAGGACTGGGCGACCGAATACGGCGATTATATAATGGCGGTCAGGGTGGTGGATTCGCTTGACGATGCCACCGCGCACATTGCGCGTTACGGCACGGGCCACAGCGAATGCATTCTGACCGACAGCCACAAGGCGGCGGAAAGCTTCACCCTGCAGGTGGACAGCGCCGCGGTGTATGTCAACGCGTCCACCCGCTTCACCGACGGCGGTGAATTCGGTATGGGCGCGGAGATCGGCATCTCCACCCAGAAGCTGCACGCGCGCGGCCCGATGGGACTGACCGAGCTGACCTCGGTGAAATATATCGTGTACGGTGACGGACAGGTAAGGTGAGGTTGCGCGACGGAAGGGGGATCTCTGCGAAAATATCAAAAGAATCCCTCCACAATGCGGGAGGTATCCCCAACCCTTGATCCCCTTTAACAAGGGAGGCAAGAAGACTGCCGTTTTCCACAAGGCGGAAAGCACCCCCAAAATCCTTGACCCCCTTGTCAAAGGGGGTCGACGGTGCAACAAGCACCGTCGGGGGGATTCCAATGAAGCAACCAAAAGAATCCCTCCACCAACGCTACGCGTCGGTCCCCCTCCCTTTAACAAGGGAGGCAAGAAGACCGCCCTTTTTCCACAAGGCGGGAGATATCCCCAACCCTTGTCCCCCTTTTTACAAGGGAGGCAAGAGGTTACAATCAAAAAAAGGAAGTGTACACAATGGCAAGAGATTTGATTTCCATCATTGTTCCCTGTTATAACGAGCAGGAAGTGCTCCCGCTGTTTTACGAAGAAACCGTGAAATGGATCGATCAGATCGATGCGGATTTTGAATTTGTGCTGGTGGATGACGGCTCCAAGGACAACACCATTCTGGTGATGCGCGAGCTTGCCGCCAAAGACAGCCGCGTGATGTACTACTCCTTCTCCCGCAACTTCGGCAAGGAAGCGGGTATTTATGCGGGTCTGACCCACGCACGCGGCGATTACTGCGTGATTATGGATGCCGACCTGCAGGATCCGCCGTCGCTCCTGCCTGAGATGTACAACGCCGTCAAAAACGAGGGCTACGATTCCGTGGCGACCTGTCGCGAGACCCGCAAGGGCGAACCGCCCATCCGCTCGTTCTTTGCACGGATGTTCTATAAAATCATCAACAACATTTCCGATGCCGACATCAAGGACGGCGCACGTGATTACCGTATGATGTGCCGTGCGATGGTGGATGCCATTGTCGGTATGGGCGAGTACAACCGCTTCTCAAAGGGCATCTTCGGCTGGGTCGGCTACAAAACCAAGTGGTTGCCGTATGAGAACATCGAACGCGCCGCAGGACAGACGAAATGGTCGTTCTGGAAGCTGTTCAAATATTCGCTGGACGGCATCATCAACTTCTCGTCCGCCCCGCTGAACATTTCGTCGTGGGCGGGTATTGTGTTCTGCATTGTGGCATTTGCGGCGACGGTCTTTTTCTTCGCGCGCCGTCTGATTTTCGGGGATCCCGTAGACGGCTGGGCATCGACGGCTTGCCTGATCACCTTCATCGGCGGTGTACAGCTGTTCTGCGTCGGTGTGCTGGGACAGTACATCTCCCGTATTTATTTGGAAAGCAAGGGACGCCCGAAATTCATCGTGCGCGAAACCAACCGCAAAGAGGATGAGGAGACATGAACCCTGAACAACTGCGTGAGGAGGCACTTGCCGCGTTTTTGAAGGACGGCGGCAGGGAAGAGGATTTTGCGTTTACCTGCCGTGAACATCGCGACGGCACGCTTGTGCCCGTGGTGATCGACCTTGCCTTTTTCCGTCCGATGGACGAGGAGGAGCTTGAAGAAGAGCTTGAGGATATGCAAAACGACCTCGATGACACCGTGGATGCGATCGACGCGTTTGAAGAGGAATTCGGCAATCCCGCATTTTACCGCGAGGAACGGTTAGAGGACTACGAAGTCCTGCTGGATGAGCGCCTGGCGGTGGAATTCAGCATCGCACAGGTGATGCGCTTTTTGTAATACCGCTGTACGGGAGGGGATGACCCCTTCCGTATGTTTTTCAGTCATCAGTATCGGAGGAATATCGGATGAGCAACCTTTCCCACCTGACACCCAAGCGGGTATTTGAGCATTTTGAAGCCCTCAGCCGCGTGCCGCGCGGTTCGGGCGACCGCAAGCGCATTGCCGATTTTGTGCAGGCGTTTGCCGATGCGCACGGACTGCACTGTGTCCACGATGCGGCACACAACGTGATTATCTACAAAAACGGCTCGGCGGGACGTGAGCACGAGCCGCCTGTGATTTTGCAGGGACATTTAGATATGGTGTGTCAGAAAACCGCCGACAGCACGGTGGATTTCGAAAAAGACGGCATCGAGGTGTATGTCGAGGGTGACGAGCTTCGCGCCCGCGGCACGACCCTCGGCGCGGACAACGGCATCGCCGCGGCAATGATCCTGACGGTGCTGGAGGACACGACGCTGTCGCACCCGCCCATCGAAGCGGTGTTCACCGCCGACGAGGAGATCGGGATGCTCGGCGCGTGGGAGCTGGATATGAGCCTGCTGTCGGGCAGGCGGATGATCAATTTAGATGCCGAGGAGGACGATACCCTCACGGTGTCGTGCGCGGGCGGCAGCGATTTTGTAATGACGGTCAACGTGACGCGCGAAATCGTGCGCGGCATTCCCGTGACCGTGTCGCTTCACGGTCTTCGCGGCGGACATTCGGGCATTGAGATCGACAAACAGCGCACGAACGCCGATACGCTGATGGGCGGGCTGTTGATGCAGGTCGTCGGCAACGGCGCGGGGCTGATAGCGATCGACGGCGGCGACAAAGGCAACGCGATCCCCAACCGCTGTGAGGCGGTGCTGTGCGCGACCGATGCCGATGCGTGTGCGCAGGCGGTGTCGGCGTATCTGGACGGCGTCAAAAACCGCCTTGCCGCGACCGAGCCGACTTTTGACTATACCGTCACGGTCGGTCAGACAGATATGCTGTTTGCGATGACGCAGGCGGATGCGATGCGGGTGATCGCGTTGCTGAATGCTGTCCCCGACGGCGTGATTCAGATGAGCACCGAGATCGGGGGATTGGTGGAAACCTCTCTCAACCTCGGCATCCTGAAAACCGACGGCAACGACGTGATCTTCCATCACACCCTGCGCTCCAACAAGCTGGCGGGAATGGAGCTGTTGGAAAGCACGCTGAAAAATGCCGTGAAAGGACTTGCCGATACGGTGGATACGTTCGGCCACTACCCGCCGTGGGAATTCAAAGCCGATTCATCTCTTCAGCAGACCTTCATCCGGTGCTACGAGGCGCAGTACGGCAAGCGCCCGAAGGTGGAAGCCATCCACGCGGGACTTGAGTGTGCGGTATTTGCCTCAAGACTTGCGGGGCTTGACTGTATTGCGTGCGGCCCGTCGATGCACGATGTGCATACGGTGGACGAAGCACTCAGCATCCCGTCCACACAGCAGACGTTTGCGTTGCTGTTGACAATTTTGGAAACACTTTAACGCGATAAACGGTTGACCTGCTACCGAAAATATGCTATAATAGCGCGTAAAATTTTTTTGCGCGGCAGATCGCGTGTCGGTTTGCCGCGCGTTTTTTATGTTTCCCCGTGAAACAGGAAAGGAGAAGCTATGGATAAGAAAACGGAATTCAAGCCGTATATCCCCGCGGAAAAGGTCACCCCCGAGCTGACCGTGACCGCGATCATTATGGGTGTGTTGCTGTCGGTCATTTTCGGTGCGGCAAACGCCTATCTCGGACTGCGCGTGGGTATGACGGTGTCCGCCTCAATCCCCGCGGCGGTCATCTCGATGGGTGTTATCCGCATCCTGATGCGCAAAAACTCCGTCCTTGAAAGCAACGTGGTGCAGACCATCGGCTCGGCGGGCGAATCGCTTGCCGCGGGCGCGATCTTCACCCTGCCCGCGCTGTTTTTGTGGGCGTCGGAGGGCAAAATGGACAAGCCCAATCTCATCGAGATCACGCTGATCGCCCTGATCGGCGGTCTTTTGGGTGTGTTCTTTATGGTGCCGCTTCGCAACGCGCTCATCGTTAAGGAGCACGGCGTGTTGCCCTATCCCGAGGGAACGGCGTGTGCGGAGGTTCTGCTTGCAGGTGAGGAAGGCGGCGCGAACGCCTCTACCGTGTTTGCGGGTATGGGCTTTGCGGCACTGTTCAAGTTCATCATCGACGGACTGAAGGTCGTGTCGGGTGAGATCACCGTGGCGTTCAAGGGCTTTGCGGGTGCCATCGGCACGCAGATCTACCCGGCGGTGATGTCGGTCGGCTTCATCTGCGGCCCGCGCATCTCGTCGTATATGTTTGCGGGCGGTGTGCTCAGCTGGATGGTGCTCATTCCCCTGATCGTCCTGTTCGGCGGCGGTACGATCCTGTACCCCGGCACGGACACCATCGGCGCGATCTTTGCGGCTGACGGTGCGGCGGGTATCTGGAGCACCTACATCCGCTATATCGGTGCGGGTGCGCTGGCGGCGGGCGGTATCATCAGCCTTGTCAAATCGCTTCCGCTCATCGTCAAAACCTTTGCGGGCGCGATGAAGAGTATGACGGGCGCGGGCGCGGCTTCCAACCTGCGCACCGAGCGCGATATCAATATGAAGGTCGTGCTGATCGCCATCGGTCTGCTGACGCTTGCCGTGTGGCTGGTTCCCGCGATCCCCGTGTCGCTCATCGGCGCGATCATCGTTGTCATCTTCGGCTTCTTCTTTGCGGCGGTGTCGTCGCGTATGGTCGGTCTTGTCGGCAGCTCGAATAACCCTGTGTCGGGTATGGCGATCGCGACGCTTCTCATCGCCACGCTCATCCTGAAGTTTACAAGCGGCATCGGTGCGGGCACCGACGCGGCAGTGATCGCGGAGGGGATGCGCAGTGCGATCGCCATCGGCTCGATCATCTGCATCGTGTCGGCGATCGCGGGCGATACCTCGCAGGATCTGAAAACGGGCTATCTGCTCGGCGCGACCCCGAAGAAACAGCAGATCGGTGAGATCATCGGCGTGACGGCGGCGGCGTTCGCCATCGGCGCAACGCTCTATCTGCTGGACAGCGCGTGGGGCTTCGGCTCGGAGGAGCTTGCCGCTCCGCAGGCGACGCTGATGAAGCTGATCATCGAAGGTGTCATGGGCGGCAATCTGCCGTGGGGTCTGGTGCTGGTCGGCGTGTGCATCGCCGTGGTCGCGGAGCTCATCGGCATTCCCGTGTTGCCGTTTGCCATCGGTGTGTATCTGCCCGTTCAGCTTAACGCCTGCATTATGGTGGGCGGTCTGATCCGCCTGCTGACGGACAAGATCAAGCGTCCCGAAGACGAGAAAAAAGCCATCCGCAACGACGGCATCCTCTTCTGCTCGGGTATGATCGCAGGCGAAGGTCTTGTGGGTATTTTGCTGGCACTTCTTGCCGTGTTTGGTGTGGATAAGGTGCTGGATCTGTCGGGCAAGTTAGGTCTGCCGCAGATCGTGTCCGACATCGGCGGTCTGGTGCTGTTTGCGGTGATCATTCTCACGGTGCTGAAGTTCTCGTTGTGGAAAAAGCGTGAGAAGAAATGAAGAAACAACAAAAACTCCCGCAAAACTATTTAGAAAAGATTCCCGCCCATCCCGCCCACATCCCGTTTACCGTGGATGACAACGGCATTGTCACGCTGGCGGTGGAGAACAAGGGGCTTGCCAACCGCCTGGCGCAGTGGATCCTGCACAAGCCGAAGGTGTCGTATATTCATTTAGATGAGCACGGCAGCTTTGTGTGGCAGTGCATCGACGGCGGCAAGACGATCCTCGCCATCGGTGAGGAGGTCAAGGCGCATTTCGGTCAGGCGGCAGAACCGCTTTACGAGCGTTTGGCGACCTTTTTCAACATCCTCGACAGCTACGGCTTTGTGAAGTGGAACGCATAAATGTAAAAGGGAAGGTTCACGTGCGTGAACCTTCCTTTTTTGCGTTCCGCACGCCATAGGGGGATGTGCTTTGTTCCCGTCCCGTATCGTGCAATCTTGCGGTAGCATCGTAGTAGGGGACGGGTTTCCCGTCCTGCCTTTGCGCACCGTGTCATTTACAACGGTTGCAATTTGTCAGTGGATGCGGTATACTGAAAACAATGAGGTGATGAGGAATGAAAACGGTTACCAAACGGCTGTTATGCTTGCTGACGGTAGTGGTTATGCTCGGCTGTTGTGCGGTGTCGGTATCGGCGCAGCATATTCCGCAGCTATCGTTATCGGTGGAATTCCCTGAATCGTATACGGTCATTACCCGCGATATGGTGGAACTCGGCTATGAAACGGACATACAAAGCAACAAAGAACTAAAACGGTATTGGGAAACGGCCAATATATACGCCAGTGCCTATAGCGAGACGTATACGGATGAAATTGTCGTTACGATGTTGGATTCGCCGCTTCGGGACTTTGCAGAGATGGATGATGACGCGTTGGAATTGATTGCCGACGACCTGATAGATGCTATGGAGGACTACGGCGCGGTGACGCAAAATCACTTCATTACCGAAAAAAATAACACGCCCTATATCGTATATGAATATAAGAATCCAATTGTAAAGTCTACTTGTTCCTTGCAATATCACACTGTCCGAGGCGGCAAAGCTTACAATTTCGCCTATCATTCGTATGATGGCGAGATCAGTTTTTCCGATGTATATCATATCGCGAAAATGGTTTCAAGCGTCCGTTTTGACGACAACCCTGCACAAACCACCACCACAACCACCGCGCCGTCAGAAGAGGACGGTACCGACGGTAATATGTGGCTGTATCTCGGCATCGGAATGGGGATCGGGCTGATCGTTGTGCTCGTCACAACGGCCGTGGTGAAGGTCACGACACAAACGGGCGAGCCGCAGAAGAAGTGGTATGTGCGGTTTTGTCGCTATTGCGGAAAAGAGCTTCCCGAAGAGAGCGCGTTCTGTCCGTTCTGCGGGAAAACATTAGGAGAGTGAGAATATGAAAGTATTGATCTGGTTTGGGTGTTTGTTTGTGTACGCCGCCGTGATGACGCTCGGACGGATGGCGGGCTTTTTATGGGGAGGTGTTCCCACCGCGATCCTGTTCGGCTTGACGATATGGATCGCTGTAACTTTGTGCAAAAAATGGGACGAGCGTTGCCTGCGTAACCGTGCGAAAAAACAGGATGCGCAACCGATCGATGTCGCGTGTGCCTCGGTCTATCCTACGGTTTTTGACGAATGTGAGGCCAATCGGTGTATGGTGCCGGAATTGAAGAAGGTGCTCAGGCGGTTCCGTCGCGAGGGCAAGATCGATGCCGTGCAAGAGGCACTCCTGCTGGAGGAATACAGCCGTCCGGGGTATTACACACCGCCTTCGGAACGCAAGCCGAGACCTGCGCAGGAGACGGAGTTGCCGCAACCGCCGTCGCCCGTACCGCAACCGCCGTCGCCCGTACCGCAACCGCCGTCACCCGCACCGCAACCGACGTCGCCCGCACCGCAACCGATGTCGCCCGCACCGCAGAGGACGTCATCGCCACGCTTTTGTTGGTTCTGCGGTGCGCCCGTAACGGCAGAGGATGCGCGGTTTTGCAACAAATGCGGTAAGGAATTAATACGAGGTGAAAGCAGATGAATATCTGTGTTTACGGAGCGGCGTCGCCATCCATTGCGCCTGTTTTTATCGAGCAGGGCGAAGCGCTCGGACGGGAAATGGTGAAACGGTCGCACGCGCTGGTGTTCGGCGGCGGCGCACTCGGACTGATGGGTGCGGTGGCGCGCGGTGTGCGTGAGGGCGGCGGGACCATTATCGGTGTTGTGCCGCGCTTTTTTGAGCACGACGCGGCAGAAACACTGTTCACCGCGTGTGACGAGTACATTCAGACCGATACGATGCGCGAGCGCAAGCACATTATGGAGGACAGAGCAGATGCCTTTGTCATCACACCGGGCGGCATCGGCACGTTTGAGGAATTCTTGGAGATCCTCACACTGCGCCAGCTCTGCCGCCACGAAAAGCCCATCGCGATCTTCAATGTGGACGGGTATTACGATACCCTGCTTGCGTTTTTGCGCGAAGCGATCGACAAGGGGTTTCTCAAAGCCACCTGCTTAACACTGTTTTGCGTCACCGACGATGTACAGATACTGCTGGACTATCTCGAGCAGACACCGCAGGCAGGCGGCTCGGTGCAAGACTATAAGGAGGGGTGAATACGCGATGCGTCATACCTATTGCGCGTATGTCGAGTCCGAGGGAGAGCGGTTGTTCACGGCGGTCAGCCTGCCCGATAAAACGGGGACGTTTCCCATTGTTATTGCTCGCTCGCCCTATGTGGATGATCTGATGGACAAGACCGACGAGGAGCTTTGCACCTATTACGCGCAGGCGTATGCCGGTTGGAATGAGGCGGGGTATGCCGTTGTCACCCAGCATTGCCGCGGTCGCGGCAGAAGCACGGGGGATTGCATCCCCTATATCCACGAGCGCGAGGACGGTCTGGCATTGCAGGAATGGGTGCGGCATCAGCCGTTTTACGGTGGGGAGCTGTATCTGCACGGCGGCAGCTACTGCGCGACCGTGCATTTTGTCACCGCGCCGTTTGCAAGCGATATCAAGGGGGCGGTGCTTGAGGTGCAGGACCCCGACCGCTACAACTGCAACTACCGCAACGGCTTTTATAAAATGGGGTTGCACGGCGGCTGGTATGTGGATATGTATAAAAAGAACCGCGTGCTTCGCGGCGAGACGGAAAAGCATTTCGACGAGGACAGCTATAAAATGCGTCCGCTCATCCGCTTTTCGCAGGAGGTTTTCGGTGAAACCGCGGCGGATTTTGATGCGATCCTGATGCATCCCGAGCGCGACGATCCCTTCTGGAAAACGACGCGCTTCGGCGGGGCGGAAACGGTGGGTGCGCTTGACGGCGCGGACATTCCCATTCTGTTTACAACGGGATTTTACGACATCTACACGGGCGGTGTATTTGAGGCGTTCCGTGAGCTTGACCCCGCCACCAAGGCGAAAAGTGCGTTGCTGGTGCATCCGTACGCGCACAGCGGATCCAGGCACGATCAGCCGCTCACCTTTGAAAACGGTGAGATGACCGAGCAATTCGGCGATGTGCCGCGTCGGTGGTTTGATGCCGTTCGCGGTAAGGGCGAGTATCCCGTGCAAAGAGGACAGGTGACCTATTATCAGCTGTTCGCCGACCGCTGGAACACGGATGCCTTTGCACAGCCTGCAGATTCGCGCACCGTCACCCTCGGTGAGGGTGAACACACCTATTGCTACGATCCCGCCGATCCCGCATCCTTCAAGGGCGGGCTGTCGGCGAATTTCGGCGGCACACAGTGGCAGGATGCGCCGTACCGCCGTCAGGATATCCTCACGTTTTACACCGCGCCCTTTGATACGGACACGGCGGTGAAGGGACGGATGTCCGCCCGTCTTTGTGTGAAGTCGGACGCGGAGGACACGTGCTTTTATGTCCGTGTCAGCCTTTGCAAGGAGCAGGGCGATTACGGTCTGCGCGACGATATCACGGCGATTTCACGCGCCGTCCCTGCGTATCGGGCAGGGGAGACGGTGATGCTCGATTTCACCTTTGATGAGCACGCCTTTGTGATCGGGGCGGGCGAGCGGCTTCGCGTGGATGTGTCCTCCTCCGCGTACGGGCTGTACGTGCCGCACACCAACCGCAAGGGGCTGTTTTCTTTGCAGGACACGGCGGTTGTCGCGCACAACACGGTGATCGCGTCCGAATCGACGTTGACGCTTCCCATCGGGGGTTGACGGAGAACGTTTCACAGATAAAAACCGAGCAGGATCGGCACGCGTGCCGATCCTGCTCGGTTTATTTTTTTCGGTGGTTACCTGTTAATTTTCCAGCATAATGCGGATGAGCTCGCGGTCGGTCTGTGCCATACCGTTTTGTGCCAGCGAGCCGACATTGCGGATGGTATCCTCCACATCGCCCGCGACGATGCCGTCGCCGCGGTAAAATTCCTTGCCGTGCATATACATCTGCATACCGAGCAGACCGGATTCCACCGCCGAGGCGATCTTTGCCGCACAGCTTGCCTTGGCACCGTCGCACACCACGCCCGAATTGATGGCGAGCGCGTTGACAACGGTGTGGGCGATCTCGTTGAAGCCGCCGCCGTGCAGGTACATCACGCCTGCCGCCGCGCCGCAACCCGCGCTGATAGCGCCGCAATACGCCGACAGACAGCCGATGCCCGTTTTGAGGTGGATGGTGGTCAGGTTGGACACCAGCAGGGCGCGGTAGAGAAGCTCATCCGACACGCCCATTTCGCGGGCATACACGATGACGGGCAGGGAGGCGGTCATTCCCTGGTTGCCGCTTCCCGAGTTGATGATAACGGGCAGCTCACAGCCGTTCATTCGCGCGTCCGAGCCTGCCGCCGCCCACGCTTTGGCGCGGTTGTGCACCGTGTTGCCGTAGGACATCAGCAACGTGCGTCCGATGGCGGCACCGTATTTGCCCGTCAGTCCCTCCTCGGCAATGGCGGTGTTGCAGGTGATCTGGCGATCCAGAAGCTCGCGCACATCGGCAAGATCGGCGTGGTCGGCAAAATCAAGAATATCCGCAATGCTCAGCATCGAGCGGTCGGTGTCACCGACTGCCTGCACGATCTCGCGCTCAAGCACCGTTTCGCCGTCTGCCGTGATCAGGCACAGCCCCGTGTGATGCTCGGCGGTGCGCGCATAGACGCTGTGATGCTCGCTTGTCAGCGTGATGCCGATGTCGAGGATGTATGCGCTTTGCGCCTCGGTGACGGTGATGGGTACCTCCTTCAAAAACGCGGCGATGATCGGTTGCTTGTCGGCGGTAATGGCGGCAAGCACTTCAAGCTCCCGCGCGGGGTCACCCGCCACGATGCCTGCGGCGGTGGCGGCTTCGATGCCGCGCAGTCCGCCGGTGTTCGGGACCATCACGCTCTTGACATTTTTAATGATGTTGCCGCTGACGCACACATCCACCGCCTTGACGGGCTCGTCAAGATACGAGGCGGCGTGTGCGGCGGTCAGCGCAATGGCGATCGGCTCGGTGCATCCCATAGCGGGCACCAATTCCGCGTGCAGAATGCGCAGGTATTCGGTATATAATTCCTTGTTCATAAACGTCTTCTCCTAGCGTAACAGATTCGGATATCTCCTGTTACGCTAATTGTTTAGCGCGGCAGGATGCCGTCAGCGTCACGGTCAGTGCGGCAAGCAACATCAGCGGCCACAGCAGCACGGCTTCGTCACCCGTTTGCGGAGAACCGCCCGTGACGGTCGTGGTCGTGACGGTGGTTGTCACGGTGGTGGTCGTTGTTGTCGTGACGGCTGCGGGCTGTCCCACGGTGATGCGTCCCTGCGAGGCGGCATATTCCTCACCGATGATGCCGCCCAGATGCTCGGTGATGTACACCTCGAGCATTTCCACATCCAGCATACCGTTGTTGAGAAGCACGGTGGAATCGTTGAGCATCGATGCACCGCTGCCGTGATCAAGCAGGAGATAATTGTGCGATGCAAGGGTGTACAGCGCGTCGGGATCGAGCGGCTCATAGGCGTTGCTGTCCGCGTTCCATACGCGAAGATCCTTGACGCGATATTCGCCGTCAACGCGCACAAACACGCCGTTTTCGTCCAACACAACGGACGAGGAAACGCTGTCGTCAAGGGTGAAGGTCAGTCCCGATACGTGCTGGAACGAGCCGTTCTCTTCGGGATAGAACATCACACCGAGCTCTAAAAGATCGTGAATCTGCTGTCCCGTGACCTCCGCCATAACGACGGTGTTGTTGAAGGGGAACACGCTGAGAATATCGTTGAAGGTGACCTCGCCTGCCGCTAAATCGGCGCGGATGCCGCCGCCGTTGATGACGCCGATATCGGCACCCGTCACCGCGCGGAACGCATCGGCACAGAAGTCGCCTAAATTGGTTTCCTCGGTACGGATGAGGCGGTTGCCCTCGGCATCGACGGTGGTGAGGGCAACAAGGCTTTCGCCGATCTTCCGTTCACCGATGGCGGCATATTCCTCGCGGATCTGCGCCAGATAGGCGTCCACCGCGGGATCGGTCTTTTCGTAGCTGTCGGTGGGGATGAGCGCGGTGCTAAGCGTGCCGTCGGCTTCGACGGTCAGCTTGCCGATGTGGGCAAATTGCGTGCCCGTGGAGGAGATCAGCACCTCGTTGCCCTGTTCATCGGCAACGGTCATCGCTTCAACCACGCTGTGCGAGTGGCCGTCCAGCACAGCATCCAGTCCCACGGTGTTTTGCACCAATGCCTGCGCACTCCACGCATCGTTGACGTTCTCCGTGCCTAAATGCGCCAGCGCAATGACGTATTCGGCACCCTCGGCATACGCGTCGTCGATATACCCTTGCACGACCTCGTACAGATCGGTGCTGTGGAAGGTGTACCGATAGTTGCCGTTTTCGTCGAGGAACTGCGTCGGCGAGGAGGAGGTCAGCGTGTCGGGCGTGGTGACACCGATGTAGGCGATGTCGGTCTCGCCGTAGGAGACAATGGTGTACGGCTCAAACACGGGGGCGCTGTCGGCAAGCGACTGAAAATTCGCGCAGACGGGCTTGGTATCCATCAGCGCTGTCAGTTCATACAGACGCTCCAGGCGATAGTCAAACTCGTGATTGCCCGGGACGATCGCGTCGTAGCCGACAAGATTCTGGGTGCGCACGATGTACTCACCCTGCGAAACGGCGCCCAGACTGCTGCCCTGAATAAAATCACCGCAGGAAACCACGCCGACATAGTCGTATGCGTCGGTGAGTTCCTGCTTCATCGCGGCCAATTTGGCATAGCCGTCCACGGCGCAGTGCACGTCGTTTTCGTACAGAATGACAATGTCCCCCTGCGACGCCAGTGCCGTCGGTGTGAATGCGAACAACAGGCAACACATCAGCAGGACGGAAAGAATGCGGGTTTTCATACCGATCACCTCCAAAGGTTCTGTCAACACCATACCACATTTTGAAAAAACGGTCAATAGAAAGATAAAACGGAACCGAACGATCGGTTCCGTTTTTTGTTACTCCGGTTTTGCAAGAAGCTTGAGGACAAATGCCGTTTCCTCGCGGGTGATCTCCTTGTCCACCGCTAAGATGCACATCACGAAGGTGAGCAGGGATGCCTGAAATTCCTCTTCGGCGTGATCAAACAGCATATCGGTCATATCCTCGGTCTGGTTGTTGTACAGCATCAGCAACGCGTCGATCTTGGCGTCGTTAAAGCCGAACACATCCTTGAGGAAGCGGTTTTCAAGCGCGGTCAGGGTACCGTCCGCACCGATGGCACTCAGGATGACAGAGGTCATCATTACATAGCCGTCGTTTTCGGCATCGATCGCGCGCACGACGGGATCGATATCGGCGTATGCCACTTTACCCAGTGCCACAAGCTCCTCGTAGCTTTTGTCCAGAAAGTCTTTGAGAAGTTCGTCCAATGTCATCGTTTTACAAACTCCTTTAGCGTAACAGGAGATACCCGAACCTGCCGCTGATATTGTGTGTTTTGCCTTTAACGGCGTTATCCTCCTTGCAAGGCGTCAGCCTTGCGTCGTCGTCTGCCTTGTAAAAGCCAAAACATCCGAAT
>SVPN01000034.1 GCA_015065805.1 Oscillospiraceae bacterium
AGATTGCAGAGTTTTCCACCATCGACGGAAAACTACTTAATCGCAAAGTTTCAAGACTGTAAATGTGTATACAATCACCTTACACAGGGTGTATACAATCATACTCTTGACAAGGTTGCCGCCCCTACGGTGTACGTCGCAAATTTGTGCAATGCTCAATCCCTTGTCCCCCTTTAACAAGGTGGTCAAGGGATTATCCCCATCGTTCCTTATTATAGCAAAAAGTCAGCCGCCTATCAATCGGCAAATTTACCAATCGTTAGGCGGCTAATAAATCCGTCTATATCACTTTTGCTTTGAACGAATTATGAATCGTAGCCCTGCGGGTTGCCCGACTGCCAGCGCCACGAATCGCGGCACATATCCTCGAGCGTCAGCTCCGCTTTCCAGCCCAGAAGCTCGGCGGCCTTTGCGGGATCGGAGAAGCAGGTCGCGATGTCGCCTGCACGACGCGGCGCGATGACATACGGCACGGGAACGCCGTTGACCTTCTCAAACGCCTTGACGATATCCAGCACGCTGTAGCCGACACCCGTTCCGAGGTTGATGGGCTGGGCACCGACGTTCTTCATTGCGTATTCCACCGCCTTGACGTGACCGCGGGCAAGATCCACCACGTGGATGTAATCGCGCACGCCCGTGCCGTCGTGGGTGTCGTAATCGTTGCCGAACACCGACAGCTTTTCACGCTTGCCGATGGCGACCTGGAGCAGGAAGGGCATCAGATTGTTGGGGATGCCGTTGGGGTCTTCACCGATGCGGCCGCTTTCGTGCGCACCGACGGGGTTGAAATAGCGCAGGAGCACCGCGCTGAATGCGGGGTCGGACACGCAGAAATCCTTGAGGATCTCTTCCAGCACATACTTGGTTCTGCCGTAGGGATTCGTAACCGCGCCCGTGGGCATATCCTCCTTAAGAGGCGAGGGATTCACGCCGCCGTACACGGTTGCCGACGAGCTGAATACGATGCGCTTGCAACCGAATTCCTTCATCACGCGGTACATCACCAGCGTACCGTAAACGTTGTTGTCATAATACTCGAGCGGCTTCTCGACCGATTCGCCGACCGCCTTGAGACCCGCAAAGTGAATCACCGCGTCGATCTTGTTCTCCGAAAAGACCTTGCGCAGACCCTCTTCGTCACGGATGTCGCACTCATAGAACGGGAAATCCTTACCGCTGAGCTCCTTGACGCGATTAAGCGCCTCGGGCTTCGAGTTGTAGAAATTGTCGATCACGACGATGTCATACCCCGCCGCGAGCATTTCAATACAGGTGTGACTGCCGATATATCCGCATCCGCCGGTAATAAGTATTGCCATTTTCGATTCCTCCGTGTATAATAGAATAAATGGGTGGATCTTCCACCTCCTATTATACGCGGATTTTTCGTTCGCGCAACCACTTTTTAAGGAAAATTAAAAGAAAAGAGGTATTGCATTATGAACAATGTGAAACCGACCCTTGTGGTGATGGCGGCCGGTATGGGCAGTCGCTTCGGCGGACTCAAGCAGGTGACCCCCGTCGGCCCGAACGGCGAGAAGCTGATCGAGTACGCGGTGTATGATGCGATGCAGGCAGGCTTCGGCAAAGTCGTGTTCATCATCAAAAAAGCGATTGAAGAGGAATTCAAAGCCACCATCGGCGACCGTCTTGCCGACGTGATCCCCGTTGACTATGTCTATCAGGAGCTCGACCGCCTGCCCGAGGGCTACGAAGTCCCCGAGGGACGCGCAAAGCCGTGGGGTACGGGTCACGCCATTATGTGCTGTGAGGGCGTTGTAGAAACCCCGTTTGCCGTCATCAACGCGGACGATTACTACGGCGCGGAATGCTTCAGGCTGATCGCCGATTTCTTCAATAAGGAGCAGGATGCCGACAAGAAACATCTGACGATGGTCGGCTATGCGCTCAAAAACACGCTCACCGAAAACGGCTCCGTGTCGCGCGGCGTATGCGTGACCGACGAGAACAGCCTGCTCACCTCCATCACCGAACGCACCCGCATCGAGTGGCACGACGGCGTGCCTGCCTTCACCGAGGACGGCGGCGAAACGTGGGAGGAGCTTGCCGAGGATACCGTCGTGTCGATGAACTGCTGGGGCTTCCCCGCCGCGGCACTGTCGGAATTCAAGGCGCTGTTCACCGCATTCCTGGACGGACTCAAGGACGGCTCCAAGGATGTCACCAAAGCGGAATTCTACCTCCCGTTTGCCGTCGATTCGATGATGCAGGCGGGTGTGGCGGATGCCACGGTGATGACCACCGCCGACAAATGGTACGGTATGACCTACAAAGAGGATCATCAGACCGTCATCGACGCTCTTGCCAAGATGACCGCCGACGGTAAATATCCGTCGCCGCTGTGGAAATAAGTGCAAAAAAGGAAGCGTTTTGAAAACGCTTCCTTTTTTCTTGCCTCCCTTGTCAAATGACAGAGGGATTCTTTTTGTTTATTCGCAAGGAATCCCCCTGTCGCCTGCGGCGACATCCCCCTTTGACAAGGGGGACAAGGAATGTGCACACCCCAATCGTAGGGGCGGATGCCCACATCCGCCCGCATGCGTTGCTTTCGGGTTTTCGATACGGGACGGGAAACCCGTCCCCTACAAAGCACGCCGTGAGACGGCAACTGCATAGTAGAAAAGGTGGTCTTTCTTGCCTCCCTTGTCAAAGGGAGGTGGATTTCGGCGTCAGCCGAAAGACGGAGGGATTCTTTTTATTTCTTCCTTCGGAATCCCCCTTTAACAAGGGGGACAAGTAGGGGCGGCTATCAGCCGCCCGTTTGCGACACCGCTAATGTGTACCGCGGGCGGATACTATCCGCCCCTACATTGTGAATGTGCTGCTTTTAACAGGATGTTTAGCGGCGGGAGACAAGCCCCCGCCCTACGGTGTTGCCGCGTGTTTGCGGTATACTGTCGCAGAGCCGCAATCAATCCCCCTTTAACAAGGGGGACAAGAGGTTGGGGTGCCTCCTGCATAGTAGAAAAGAGTGGTCTTCTTGCCTCCCTTGTTAAAGGGAGGTGGATTTCGGCGTCAGCCGAAAGACGGAGGGATTCTTTTTGTTTATTCGCAAAGAATCCCCCTGTCACGGCATATGCCTGTCCATCCCCCTTTAACAAGGGGGACAAGAGGTTGGTTTGCCCGCAAACCAAACACCGAAACGGGCGATCGGGGACGCCCGCCCCTGGTGCGTGCTTTTTACCGTTTTCTCTTTTTTTTGCCGCCGAAGGCTTCACCGATAAAGGCGGCACCTAAGATCATCGATGCACCGACGATCTCCAATACACCCAATTGCTGATGCAACAGCAACGCCGACAGCACCACCGCCACAAACGGATCGAGATACGACAGCAGGGCGGTCGTCTGCGCGGACAGCTTGCCCGCCGCACCGAAAAACAGCATATACGCCACACCTGTGTGCAATACACCTAAGATGAGCATCGGGACCACCGAGCCCACCGTCAGCACGATCGCCTCGCGCTGAACCAGGAATGCAAACGGCAGCATCACCACCGCGGCAACCAACAGCTGCACAAACGTCGCCTCCTGCGAGGGAAGACGCTTCATCACCTTGTTGATGAGCACCACCGCCGCGTACAGCACCGCCGCACCGAGTGCCATCAGGATGCCGACAAACGCCTGCGCGCCCGTGCCGATCGTCAGATCCTCAAACGACAGCAACGCAACACCGCCCACCGCGATCATCACGCAGAATACCCGCAGTCCCGACAGCCGTTCGCGCAACACAAGCGGCGACAGCAGCATCATAAACACGGGTGCCATATAATAGCACACGGTGGACACCGCCACCGAGCCCGTGTAGCTGTAGGACATAAACAGCAACACCCAGTTGGCGCTCAGGCAGATACCCGACAGCAACAGCCACCAGATATTCTGCAAAATTGCCGAGCGATTGATCGACTTGCGGCGAAGTACCATCGCCACCGCCATCACGAACACACCGATGAGCGCACGCAGGGCAACGATCATCGTAGCATCCATCGGGATATAGCTGACCACAATGCCGACAGTGCCGAAGATCACCATCGACAGAATCATCTGAACCATACTCATAGCATCAATCCGCCGTTACCTTTCCGAGCAACCACACGATCGCACCGCCGATGGCAAACGCCACGACCGAACCGACGATCATCCACACATCCGCCGTCATCTTCTGCATATTGACGAAAATGATCGACACCGCCGACGCTGACACCAGACCGAGCAGGGCACTGAGCGTGAAGCGCGCGTTTTTCTTCATCGCAAAGGCGGTGAACTTCGCGCTGAGCACGATGCCCAGCACAATGCCGATGGCAAAGAAGCCCGCAGGGATGAACTTGATGACGGTGTCAAGGCTGAATTCCTTGAACAACAGCTTGGCGTTGTTGACATAGTTGAACCACACAAATTCATACAAGCCGAGGATCATCAGAACCAGCGAACCGCTGATACCGGGCAACAGCATCGCAAAGCCCGAAACCGTACCCGCCAGCGTCAGCAACAGGCTGTTACCGATCGAAAACGCGGGGAGATCATAGGCGATCTTGATTTCCGCGCCCGTCACGGGATCGATCTGCGGCGCTTCCTCGGGGAACCAGATCACCTTGGCGACCGTCAGTGCCGCCACGATCGCCGCACCGATGATAAAAGCCGTCGCGTGGAATTTGACATCCTTCATCTGCGATTTCAGAAACACGGGGACGGACAGTGCCACGAGTCCCACAAACCAGAACACCGTCGGCATCGGGATGACGGCAAACAGCTTTTCCAACAGGAACGAAAAGCCGAGAATGCCGATGCCCGCACCCAGCACCACCTCCAGCAGGAAGAGGATATCCTTCCGGCGATGGTCGTTTTCCTTTTTGGTCACATCGGAAATGGCATTCATCGTGCGGTCAAAGATGTTCATAATCGCCATCATCGTACCGCCGCTGACACCGGGAATGACGTTGGCAATACCGACGGCAATACCGCCGCCGACGGCACGGGCAAGATCCTTCATAATACGATCGACTCCTTTATGTAAAAGTATGTATATATATGATAATCGTTATGTCCAGTTGCCCGACAGCGCCATCGCCGCGGCGATCGCCGCCACGGGAGCGGTCTCACAGCGCAAAATGCGCGGGCCGAGCGTCGCCGCCTTCACCCCGACGGCAAACAGCGCCTCGATCTCCTCGGGAGCAATGCCGCCCTCGGGCCCGATAATGAGCGCTAACTGTGTCTGATCGGGTGCGATGAGCGTGGTGAACGGTTCGCCGCCGCCCTCGTAGCAGACGACCGACGGGACCCCTTCCAGCATCGGCAGGATATCGCAAAACCGCACGGGCGCGTGCACCGTCGGCAGGATGCCGCGACCGCTCTGCGAAGCGGCTTCGTCGGCGATCGTTTGCCAGCGTTTGGCTTTTTTGTCCGCTTTATCGCCCATTTTGGCGATACTGCGGCGCATTTCCACGGGGACGATCTGCGTCACACCTAACTCCACCGCTTTTTGAATGATCCACTCGAGCTTGTCGCTTTTGGGCAGACCCTGATAGAGTGTCAGCTTCAAGGTCGGCTCTGCCTGCGACGGGCGTACCGCCGTCACCTGCAGGTGCGCGCCTTCGCCGTCAAACGCGGTGATGACCGTGTCGTATTCCGTGGAACGCCCGTCACACACCAGCACCGCTTCTCCGACGCGCAGACGAAGCGATTTCTGCAGATGCACGGCGTCCTGTCCCTCAATGAGGATGGCATCCCCCACCGCGGCAGGCACGGACATCGATTTGAAAAAGCGCGGCATACGGCACACACCTCCCGAAAAAACAAGTCATACGGCAACAAGCCGCACTTTCACTGCTACCATCTTACCATTCCCCAAAAGGAATTGCAAGTAAATTATCGGTAAAGGTGCGTAAATCGACAAAACTTCTCGTTCCCCCATTGCAACGGGCACCGTTCTATGCTATACTGAAACTAACAACCTCTACAGGAAGGAGAATACCGCTTGTTATGAAAAACGGTCTGATACAGGAAAACGGCAAGTGGATCTATTATAAAGACGGTGAACCGTATCACGCCGGTGTGATACAGCACGGAGACGATATTTACTACATCAGCTCCCACGGGCGTCCCGTCACGGGACAACACGTCGTGCACACCTCCATGGCAAACGGTATTTTAAAGCGCGGTATTTATACCTTCGACGAGGACGGTCGGTTGATCAAGGACTCCTATCGTCCGCCCGAAAAACGCAAAAAGCGCTCCCGTCAAAAGTCGAAAGTCCGCCTGAATACCAACCAACTGAGCGTGATCTGCGGGATCGTACTCATCATCGCGTTTCTGTTGGTGGTGATTTGGACCGCTTCCTCAGGAGATGCCCCTCTCGCCCCGCAGCCGCCCACGCAAACCGAGCCGACATCCCCATCGACACCATCGGTGGTGATGCCTGTGTTTGAGGAAGAGGTGCTCCTTTGCAGTACGTTCGCTATGGAACTGTACAACGGCGAAGCCGACCTTGCGCAGGCATTCCAAAGCGGAAACCCTTATCGCCCGTTTGCGTTTGAATATCGGTTGGCGCACACCTCCGGCATTCTGCGCGTGAGCGAAACCGCGGAGATGACCGACTACCGCGAATTTGTGCTGGACAAGGACAAAACCGTGCTCCTTATCGACAACCTGAAAACCGGCACCACCTACTACTATCGTGCCACAGCGGACGGGGAGGACTACACGGGCAGCTTCTGCACGGCACAGACACCTCGCTTTGTTTCCGTACCGTCCCTCAAAAACGTGAGGGATATCGGCGGCTATCGCACGGAAAGCGGAAAAACCGTCAAACAAGGCCTGATCATCCGCGGTCCCGAAGCGGACGGGTTGGTCAACCCCGACTACTTCATCCCCAAAAACGACATTCCCGCCGTACAGGAGACATTCGGATTTGTTTACGAAATGGATCTGCGCGCTTCGGACATCTACGCCGGCACCTATCACTCCCGCTTCGGCAATGACGTGAAACATCGTTTTTATGCGGCTTCGTCCTATGCGGGCATCTTCAGACCCGAAAACCTCGCCGCGATCAAAGCCGTGTTTTCGGATCTGGCAAATCCCGCCAATTATCCGATGTATCTGCATTGCACGTGGGGTGCCGACCGCACCGGTACCATCGTCTTTTTGCTGCAGGGCGTGCTCGGTGTCTCCGAAAAGGATATGACGCTGGAATATCAGCTGACCGAATTTGCGACCTCGGGCTTTTCTCAAAAAGAAAATCTGGACAAGCTGATCTGGGGCCTGGAATCCTATGAAGGGGATACGCTGCAAGAAAAAATTGTGCATTATCTGACCGAAACGGTGGGTGTAACGCCGCAGGAGATCGCCTCCATCCGCCGTATTTTGCTGGAATAACCGAAGAAACGCGGATGTCGTGTTCCCAATCACGACATCCGCGTTTCTTGTTATCGGTAAAGGCGTTTATACACCGCCGTGTGCGTGCCGCGCTTATGTGTGATCAGCGGCGGCAACACCCGCAAGGTGCCCTTGCGGGCACATTCCAGCAAAAACAGCCACGGGGCGGCACCGTCGTGCGCCTGCACAAATTGCAGTCGCCGCGGGACAAGTCCCGCCTCCCGCACAGCGGCAAGCACATCGCAAAGCCGCTCGGGGCGGTGACACAGGCAAAAGCGTCCGTCTGCTGTGAGCAGGCGCGTTGCCGCCGCACACAGCTTATCAAGCATCCGCGGGTCATCCTCCTGCCGTGCGGCACATCGCAACGGATCGGGACTCGGACGGGAGGCACCGAACGGAAAATACGGCGGATTGCAGGTGACAAGCGTCATCGAGCCCGCCTGCGGCATCGCCTCTTGCTCGTTCCAGTCGGCGCAGATCAGCGTGATGCGCGGTGCCAGCGAAAAGCGGTCGATCGCCGCCTGCGCCAACGCGGCAAACGCCGCCTCCCGCTCAACCGCCGTGATGTGCGCGGGCGGATCGCGACGGCACCAGCAAAGCGGCAACAGCGCGTTGCCCGTGCCGAGATCGCACACGGTATCCGTTGCCGTCGGCGCGGCAAACCGCGCCAGCAATACCCCGTCCTCGCTGATGCGGCAATGCGCATCCACCGCCACGGCAAGTGTGCCGCCGATGCTCTCAAAGGTCATCGTTCCACCCGCTTTCTCTCATATTCCTATCTATTGTAGACACCCGAAGGGAAGTTGTCAAGAGTCTTGCAAGTGCGGTGAAAATGTGGTATGATACAAAAAAAGAAAGGAGGGATACCCGATGCCCGAAAACCCCATCCGCGAGCGGTCGCCGTTTGATCTGCGACAGCCGTGGCTCATTTCACTGTTTCTGCTCGTGTGTATCCCTCTGTTCCCCGATTATGTCACGCCGTTTCTTGCCGTCGGGTCCCTTCTTGCGGCATCGCGCGACGCACGGCAACAGCATCGCCGTCTGCGTGTCGGCACGGCGGGCAAGGCGATGCTTGCCCTCATCGCCTACTTTGCCGTCGGGCTGATCTGGGCGGATAACCGCGCGTTCACGGCAATCACCTGTCTTGGGTGGATCGTGATGCTGTTGCTTTATGTATCGGTCAGCACGGTGCTCACCGAACCGCGACGGGCGGAAGCCCTGCTGTTTATGCTGTCGGCGGTGGCGGGAATACTGGGTGCACTTGCCTGCGTGCAATACGCGGCAGTCGCCTTTTTCGGCAAGGATGTCACCTTCACAATGGCGTGGTATACCGTGGACCGCGCGATCTACGATCTGTTCCCGTTTCCGATGACGCTCGGCTCGGGCTTCAACCGCGCCTGCGCCACCTTCCCCAATCCCAATATGTTCGCACAGTATCTCGTATTTGTCATTCCGTTCACCGCCGCCTACGGCTTTTCGGGACGGCGCAACGCCTCCAAGATTTTGGCGCGCGTGTCCCTGCTGTTGGCAACGGCGGGACTGCTTGTCACCTTTTCCCGCGGCTGTTATCTCGCGCTGTTTGCCATCGCCGTTGTGATGTGCATCGCCAACATCCGCCGTCTGATCCCGATCCTGACGGTGCTTTGCTCGGTGCTGTTGCTGATGCCCGACACCGTGTATCAGCGGCTGTCCACCTTAGCGGACGCAACCGATGTCGCGATTTTAGAGCGTTTTGAGCTGTGGGGCGTCGGAATGCAGCTGTTCACAAAGGCACCGCTCCTCGGCCACGGTGCGGGTGTCGCGTGCGCGATGGACGCCCTCGGTCAGGCGGGCTACAATGCACCGCATCTGCACAATCTGTTTATGCAGATCCTTGTAGAGGGCGGCATTGTCGGCGTCTTCCTGCTGTTGTTTGTGGTGTGGAAATTTTTCCGCACGGGCTTTGAGCTGATCATCCACACCCCCAAGACCCGTATGTACGGTGCGGCGATCATTGCGTTTTGCACGGGCTTTTGCGTGTGCGGTATGTTTGATTACCCGCTGTTCACCCCCAAAACCGCCGCGATGTTTATGATCGTGCTGGGGATCGCGGACGGCCTCGGCTTCATCCAGCTGCGCCACCCGTCCTGTACGGTATGGCAGGCATTGCCGTTTTATCAGCCCATCCACGACCGCTTGGAGGCGTGGGTGCAGAAAAAAACCGCTCCGAAAGCATAATCCCGATTACAAGAAAACAGCGGGCGTTCCGTTTGAAGGGAACGCCCGCATTTTTTCATTGTCTTATAAGCCGATGGCTTCAAACAGCCGTACCTCGGCTTCCAGCGTATCCTGATGCTCCTTTGCATATTGCAGTCGCGCCTGATGCTTGGAGCGATGCTTCGTCACGCCGTCCCACATCCGATGGATATACGCCGCAGGAAGCAACCACGGCTTTTCTGCATAGGCATACTGCCGCCGCAGATACTCGGGCGACGGGAACAGCCAGCGCACAAAGGTTCCCGCCTTGCCGCCCTGCTTTTGCAGACGGCGCTCCTGCCGCATCCGCGACAGCATACGGCGGTCATCCGTGCCGAACGTGCCCTCATCGAGCATCCGTGCGCACACCTGCGCCTGCGTTTCCTCGTCAAGTGCCAGTGTCAGGGTGTCCTCCACACCGACACCGAACCACGTTGCGCACAGCCACAGCATATGTCGCGCAAAACGGTCAAGCGCAAGCGGCTCTAATCTTGCCAGCACACCCTCCCACAGCGCGGGATCGGGGAAGCGCTCGTACAGCACCGCCGTATCCATCAGCTGACGGATACCGCACCCGCCGCCGCAAAAATGCGACGCCATATGCGCCACCGTGTACGCCGCCTCCGCTTCGTCACTCAGATGATGGGTCAGCCCCTGCTTTTTGCGTGCATCCGCCCACAATTCCTCATACGGCTCTTTATCCTGCGTCCGACAGTTATAACGGCGCAACACCGTGTGCAATTCCAGCAAGATCCCGTGCTTGCGGTACACCCACACCTCGGGCTGCTCCTCTGTTTTTTCAAAGCCGTTTGCCTGCAGTGCCGCATCGGCGATCGCACGGCAGGACAGCGGCACCGCCGCATCGATATCGCCCATCGTGCGCATCTGCGGGTTGCGGTAATACCGCCGCGTCACCGCGCCCTTGAACAGCAGATGCGCCGCATCTGCCGCCGTGAGCACGTCGCACAGCTCACCGAGAAGCTGTTGCTGGGTTTCGTAGCGCGACAGCGTCAGAAATGCGTCCCTGCGCAGGCGGTCGCGCACCGCATCGGGCATCGCACAGCCCTCGGTCGCCGCGTAAAGCGCCCCCGACAGCGACTGCCGCTTGGCAAGCGCGTACAGCTTGCCCCACTCCTCCGCGGAAAGCGTCAGCTCCACCGTTTGCGCATGCAGATATGCCGCCATACAGGCAACAAACGCGGTATAGACGGTCATCGGTTTCACCCCATATGCTCTTTCATCACATCAAAGCACAGCCGTTCCAGATCGGCAAGCGTTTCAATGGCACACGCCTGCGAGCGGAACTTCGCCGCGCCCTGCAAGCCGCGCATATACCACGCGGCGTGCTTGCGCGCCTGCAACAGCGCGATCTTCTCTCCCTTATGCTCCACCGCCATCGTCGTCTGGCGGAACAGCAGCTGCAACCGCTTGGAAACGGGCGGATCGGGCACGATCGCCTCGTGCGAGAGATACGCCTCGATCTGCGTGAAGATCCACGGTGCACCTAATGCCGCACGGCCGACGGCGATCATATCGCAATCGGTCTGCTCAAACATCGCCGCCGCGGATTTTGCATCCGTCACATCGCCGTTGCCGATGACGGGAATGCTCACCGCCTTCTTCACCTCGCGGATGATGTCAAGATCCACGGGCGGTGCATACATCTGGTCGCGCGTGCGCCCGTGAACGGTCACCGCCGCGGCACCGCCCGCCTCCACCGCCAACGCGACCTCCACCGCGTTGACGTGCTGTTTGTCGTAGCCCTTGCGGATCTTGGCGGTGACGGGCACATCGACCTCGCGCGCCATCGCTTCGATGATGCGGCGGCAAAGATCGGGATCGCGCATCAGCGCACTGCCGCAGGAATTGCCCGCAATTTTCGGTGCGGGACAGCCCATATTCACATCGATGATATCGGGACGGTACTCCATCACGATGCTTGCCGCCTTCGCCATCGTGTCGGGATCGTCCCCGAACAGCTGAATGGCGGCGGGATGCTCGTATTCATCAAGCACAAGCAGCTCACGGCTTTTGCGGTCGCCGTAGCAAAGCCCCTTGGCACTGACCATCTCCGTGGTGACGAGTGCCGCACCGTGATCGACGCACAAACGTCGAAAGGCGCGGTCACCCGCGCCTGCCATCGGCGCAAGCGCCGCGTGTCCCTGTATGTCCAGATTGCCGATTTTCATATCGTTTTTCTCCTTGTTGCCGTCACTCTTCGTCCTCGGTCAGCGCGGCACCCTCGGGGTCATCCACATATTCCAGAATATCCGCCGGCTGACACTTCAGCTCGCGGCAGATCGCGTTGAGCGTCGAGAAACGCACGGCTTTGGCACGGTTATTCTTTAAAATGGATAAATTGGCAAGGGTGATGCCCACACGGTCGGACAGCTCGGTCAGACCGATCTTCCGCTTTGCCATCATCACGTCCAGATTGACAATGATCGCCATACCCTTCTCACCTCTTCTCTCTTACGGATATCAGATCGTCATATCGTTTTCCTGCTTGTAGTCGGTCGCCTGCTTAAACAGCTCCGAAAACACAAACACGACCAGACCGGCGATAAAAAACACCAGTCCCAGCAACGCGATGGAAAATTTCAGCATACCGAACACCAGCATCGCAAAATAAAACACCGACAGCACCAGGAACTCCGCGCCCAGCACCCTCATCAGGCGCACCGTGTGCATCGAAAAGATCGTGCCCGTATTGACATTGTGCAAAATGCCGCGTGCCTGCCACAGCACCAGCAGTGCCATCGCGCCCGACACCCCGAGCGTGACCAGATACTGCGTGCGGAACATCTGAGCATCGGGGTTGAGATTGCCGATGATGACCACATCCACAAACCACGGCAGGGTTGCAAGCATCGCCGCCGTTGCCGCCATCAGCACCCACATCGAGATCTCCAGAAAGCCCGACAGGCCCTTTTTTCCAACCAATTTCATCGGATGTACGCCCCTTTCCGTCTTACTCCGTAAACAACCGCATCAGCTCGCTGAGCTTTTCGCGCTGTTCGGGGGAGAGCTTACGAAACGTGTCCAGCATCTGCAGCTCCTGGATCGCCCGCTTCGGGTCGGCGGCATCCACCTTGCGGTCATTCGTGCGACCGACAAGGTAATCCAGGCTGACCTCAAAGAAATCCGCGATCTTGCAAAGGGTGATCACGGTGGGGAACGAATTTCCAAGCTCATAGCAGGTGTAGCTCGGGCGGGACACGTCCAGCTTTTCCGCCATTTGTCCCTGCGTCAGATGACGCTCTTTGCGCAACATGGTCAATCGACCGCAAAACGCCGCTTCATTCATACCGATGCACCGATCCTTTCCGGTTTTTGTCCGCATATATTCCACATGTACACAGTATAACAGATTGTTTCCGATTTTTCCACTGTTTTTTACAATTTTCTTAGGTTGTTATTTTTCTTAACATAAAATCCCCGAATCCCTCTTGCCAAACGCGTAAAAATGGTATATAATACAGAAAGCGTATCTTCGGGGATGCGGGCGGGCTGGTCCTGTGCGACGGGACACCGTGAACCATGTCAGGCGGGGAACCGAGCAGCATTAAGCGGTTGCTTTCCGTGCGCCGCAGGTAACCTGTCCGTTCGTGTCCCCGAGGATACGCACTTTATTTTCCGGTTTGAAGGAGGCGTGTCTTTTGACCTATCAGGTATTATACCGCAAATGGCGACCGAAAACCTTTGCGGATGTCAGCGGTCAGCCGCACATCGTCGCCGCGTTGCAAAACGAGGTGCGCGAGGGGCGTCCCGCGCACGCCTATCTGTTCATCGGCTCGCGCGGCACGGGCAAGACTTCCTGCGCGAAAATTCTTGCCAAGGCGGTCAACTGCCTGCACCCGAACGGCGGTGACCCGTGCAACGAATGCGAAAACTGCCGCGGCATCGACGACGGCTCCATCCTCGACGTGATGGAGATCGACGCCGCCTCCAATAACGGTGTTGACAGCATCCGCGAACTGCGCGAGGCGGTCAATTTCACCCCCGCTGTTGCGAAATACCGCGTATACATCATCGACGAGGTGCATATGCTTTCCGACGGCGCGTTCAACGCCCTGCTGAAAACGCTCGAAGAGCCGCCTCCCCACGTGATCTTTATTCTGGCAACCACCGAGGCACACAAGATGCCCGCGACCATTCTGTCGCGTTGTCAGCGCTTTGATTTTGCGCGTATCGCGCCCGAAGACATCGCCGCCAGACTGCAGACCGTTGCCGACGGCGAGGGCTTCACCCTGACCGACGAAGCGGCGATGCTGCTTGCCCGTCTTGCCGACGGTGCGATGCGTGACGCACTGTCGCTGACCGATCAGTGTCTGTCCCGCTCGCGCGAGATCGACGCGGATGTGGTGGCGAATGCCACGGGTCTGGCGGGACGCGAGCATCTCTACGCGCTCTCCGCCGCCGTGCGCGAGCACCGCAGCGGCGATGCCCTTGCGCTTATTGACAAGCTGTACAATGCCTCGCAAGATATGACCCGTCTGTGCACCGAATGGCTCGGCTTCTACCGTGAGCTGATGCTGTGCAAAAGCGTGGAGCGTCCGCAGGATATTCTCATCGCCACCGACGCGGAGCTTGAACGCCTCAAGGCGGAGGCGGCGCAGTACGAGCTGTCCGCCGTGCTGTATGCGATGGATACGCTTCAGCAGGCGTGTCAGCGTCTGCAGACAGGTGCCGACCGCCGCTTAGAAACCGAAATGGCGACCCTGCGACTGTGCAACCCGACGCTCGACACCTCCTCTGCGGCACTTCTGAGCCGCATCGAGATGCTGGAAAGCGCCGTCAAGCGACTGTCCGCGGGAATGCCCGCCGCACCGCAACCCGCCGCGACACCGCCCGCTGTGAAGCAACCCGCCGCCGAAGAAGCACCCGTGAGTGAGCCGCCCGCACCGCCCGTCAGTGCTCCCGCACCGACACCTGCCGAGCCGACCGCTGACGATGCCGCCGCAGGCGAGCGTCCGTTCACCGCGTGGCGGGATGTGCTCGAACGCCTGCGCGAGACCTGCGCGCCGCTGTTCGGTGTGCTGGAAAACACCGAGGCGGTCATCACCGACACCCACATCATCATCTACACCGATAACCCGCTGTTCAAGGTCCTGCTGGCAGGCGGCACCAACAAAGCCTCGCTGTTCAATGCCATCGTGGATGTGACCGGCAAGCGATACAAATTGGGTGTGCGTGCCCCGCAAGCCCCCAAAGCACAGGACACCGCCGAGGACGATCCGCTCCTTGCCCTGCTCAAAGCAGGTGAAGAGGGCGGCGTTCCCGTCAACCGAACATAAAAAGGAGTTGCAAATACTATGAAAGCACGTTTACCGCAAGGAATGGGCAAAGGTCCCGGCAATATGCAGGATATGCTCCGTCAGGCGCAGAAAATGCAGGCGGATGTCGCCGCCAAGCAGGCAGAGCTTGAAGAGCGCGAATACACCGCCACGGCAGGCGGCGGTATGGTGACCGCCGTTGTAGATGGCAAGCACCTGGTGAAATCGCTGACCATCGATCCCGAAGCCGTCGATCCCGACGATGTGGAGATGCTCGCCGATCTGATCACCGCCGCTGTCAACGAAGCGGTGCGCAAGGCGACCGACACCGCCGATGAGGAAATGAGCGCGATCACCGCCGGTATGAACATCCCCGGTATGCCCGGACTGTTTTAAGGACAAGGAACACGTAAGAGTGAAGAGTGAAAATGTAAGGAGCTTGCTATGGCACATCAGGTACCGTCCTTGGAAAACTTGATCGATCAGTTGGAGCGGTTGCCGTCCATCGGACGCAAGTCCGCCACACGGCTGGCGTTTCATCTGTTGCGCGCTCCCGCTGAGGAAGCCAAGGCATTTGTGGATGCCATCGTGCAGGCGCGCGACTCCATCCGCGAATGCGCCGTGTGCTGTAACCTTGCCGAGGAGGAGCAATGCCCCGTCTGCACCGACCCCGAGCGCGACCGCACCGTGCTGTGCGTGGTGGAGGATCCGCAGGATGTCGGCGCCTTCGAGCGTACCCGCGAATATCGCGGGCTGTATCACGTGCTCCACGGCACCATCTCGCCGATGGAAGGCATCGGCCCCGATAAACTGCGCATCCGCGAACTGCTCTACCGCGTGGCAAACGAAGATATCCGCGAGGTCATTATGGGCACCAATCCCACCGTCGAGGGCGAAGCAACCGCCGTGTACATTGCCAAGCTGCTCAAGCCCTTCGGCGTGTCCGTGACCCGCCTTGCCTACGGCATTCCCGTGGGCGGCGACCTGGAATATGCGGATGAGATCACCCTTCGCCGTTCGCTGGAAAACCGCAACGAGCTGTAACCAAAAGGAGGTGCGGCATTGAAACCGACCGAACTGCGCACCATCGCACAGAACAAAAAAGCCTATCACGACTATTTCGTGGAGGAATCCATCGAGGCGGGCATTGCACTTTGCGGCACCGAGGTCAAATCCCTGCGCCGCGGCACGGTGAATCTGAAGGATTCGTGGTGTTCCATTGTTGACGGTGAAATGTTCGTCAACGGTATGCACATCAGCCCGTATGAGCAGGGCAACATCTTCAACCGCGACCCGATGCGCGTGCGCAAGCTGCTGCTGCACAAGCGCGAGATCGACCGCCTGTTAGGTGTGGTCAAGCAGCAGGGATTCGCGCTGATCCCGCTGTCGCTGTATTTCAAGGGCTCGCGCGTCAAGCTCCAGCTCGGCGTCTGCCGCGGTAAGAAGCTGTACGACAAGCGCGAGGACGCCGCCCGCCGCGATATGAAACGCGATGCCGAGCGCGCCATCAAAGAACACAATGCATAATGAAAACGCAGGACAACCCGTGTGAGTTGTCCTGCGTTTTTGCATATTCGCGGCAACGCCCTCTCCGTCATCGCCTTGCGGCGATGCCACCTCTCCCAGAGGGAGAGGCAAGAGTAGGGGACGGGTTCCCCGTCCCGTATTGTACAATCTTGCGGCAATTTCGTAGCGTTGTCATCCCCCGACGGCGGAGGTGTCGATCTCCAGCACCTCGCGCAGGGTATCGAGTGCCGTCAGACCCTTTTGGATCTTCACGGTATAATACGGCTTTGCGCCTGCGCTGATCATCATACGGGTCTTCAATACGGCGGACAGTGCCATCGCCTTTTGCATATCGAGCGTCTTGGGATAGAGCAAGATCGCGTCGCGCTGTTCCTTGACCTCGGTGATGCCTGCCGCAACCGCCATATTGCGAAGCAGTGCGACCTCCACCAGCCCCTGCACCGCCTCGGGCGGTTCGCCGTAGCGGTCGATGAGCTCGTCATAGACATCCAGGCTGTCCTCGTGTGTGCGGATGCCCGCAATGCGGCGATAGGCTTCGAGCCGTCCCGCCGAATCGGCGATGTAGCTTTCGGGGATATGCGCGCTGACCTGCAGATCGATCAGGCAATCCTCCTCGCTCATCGCGGGGGCTTCGCCCTTCTGCTCACGCACGGCATCGGCAAGCAGGCGCAGATACATATCGTAACCGACCGCTTCCATATGCCCGTGCTGTTGCGCGCCGAGCAGGTTACCCGCGCCGCGGATCTCCATATCCCGCAGGGCGATCTTGAAGCCCGCGCCGAATTCGGTGAATTCCCGCATCGCTTCCAGACGCTTGGCGGCAACCTCGTCGAGCACCTTGCCGGGGTTGAAGGTCAGATAGGCAAAGGCGCGGCGGGAGCTTCTGCCGACGCGTCCGCGCAGCTGATGCAGCTGGGACAGACCGTAGCGGTCGGCATTTTCGATGATAAGGGTGTTGACATTGGGAACGTCAACGCCCGTTTCGATGATGGTCGTGCACACCAGCATATCGATCTCGCGGTCGAGCACCTGCCGCCAGATATCCGACATCTGCTCCTCACTCATTCTGCCGTGCGCCACGGCAATGCGTGCCTCGGGCAGGCGCATCTGCCACCCTGCCGCCACACGTTCGATATCGTCGATGCGGTTGTGCAGGTAATACACCTGACCGCCGCGCCGAAGCTCGCGCTGAATCGCATCGGTGAGGATGCGCTTGTCGTGCTCGAGCACAAAGGTCTGCACGGGATGACGATCCTGCGGGGCTTCCTCGATGATGGACATATCACGGATGCCGCTGAGCGCCATATTCAGTGTGCGCGGAATGGGGGTCGCCGACAGCGTCAGCACATCGACGGTCGGAAAGCGCTCCTTGATCTTCTCCTTTTGCGCCACGCCGAAGCGTTGCTCCTCGTCGATGATGAACAAGCCGAGGTCCTTGAGCTTGACGTCCTCGCTTAACAGACGGTGCGTGCCGATAAGCAGATCGACCTGCCCGTTTTTCACCCGCTCCAAAATGACCTTTTGCTGTTTCGGCGTGCGGAAGCGCGACAGCATCTCCACCTCAACGGGGAAGCCCTCAAACCGCGCGACCGCTGTGTTGTAATGCTGATAGGCAAGGATCGTTGTCGGTACAAGCAGTACGCACTGCTTGCCCTCGGCGATGCAACGGAACGCCGCGCGAAGCGCGATCTCCGTTTTGCCGAAGCCGACATCGCCGCACAGCAGGCGATCCATCGGGATGTCGCGTTGCATATCGAGGCGGATCTCATCCGCACAGCGAAGCTGATCGTCCGTTTCCTCATAGGGGAAATGACGCTCAAAATCGTACTGCCACTCGCCGTCCTCGCCGAATGCATAGCCCTTGGTCGCCATACGCTTGGAATACAGCGCGATCAGCTCCTTGGCGATGTCCTTGACCGCCGCACGCACGCGGGTTTTCGCCTTCTGCCACTCGACACCGCCTAAACGGTGGAGCTTAACGGTCACCTCATCCTTTGTACCGATATATTTGGACACCATATCGAGCTGTGTGACGGGGACATACAGCATATCTCCCTTGGCAAACTCGATCTTGATGTAATCCTTGATGATACCCTGCATCGTCACCTGCTGTACCCCGAGGTACACACCGATGCCGTGTGCCGCGTGCACGACATAGTCGCCTTTTTTGAGCTCTTCCAGACTGCCGATGGGTGCACCGCGGTCTTTTTTCGCCATCAGGCGGCGTTTTTTCGCGCGTGCCGAGCGTCCGTGCGTCAGCACGGCAACGCCCGCCGTCGGGAATTCCAGTCCCGAGGACAGACCGCCCGTTGTCACTAAAATGCGGTTTTTAACGGGCTCGTCGGGATGCGGCGCATACAAGGCGGGCAATCCCGCCGCCGCTAAATCCTCGGCAAGCACCCTTGCCGTCTTTTCCTCGGGCCCCGCCAGCACGATTGCCGCCGCCTTGCGCGCCATCAGGTCGCGCAGGTCATCGCTGAGCAACTCAAGCGACCCCGAAAACGGCGGTAACTGCCGTGCTTCGATGTGCAGATCGGTGCGCAGGGTCACATCCTTGACCGTGCGGGCGAAATTCTCCGTCAGCACGAACGGACGCTTGTCAAGCGTTGCCAGCCACGCGCCCTCCTCCAGCATATGGGCTTCCAGCGCACGGCACAGCTTGCCCTGCTCCATCAAGGCCTTGATCTCCTCGCCCATACGCCACTGCGCCGCGCGGAATTGCTCCGTCACACGGCTCCATTCGCACGCCACGACAGGGCTGTCAGGCAGATAGTCAAACAAGGTGGACGGCGTCTCGTAGAGAAGCGGGGTGTATTTTTCAAGCGGTGCGTCCGCACCGCCGCGGATCGCCGCGGCATCGGCAAGCAATGCCTCTTTGGCGATCGTCTGCTTGCCGCGAAGAGAGGCGGCGAGTGCTTCGATCTCACGGGCGAGTGCCGCTGTATCCGTACAGAGCAATTCCACGGCAGGCGGGATGCTCACTGCACGCACCGCCTCGGTGCGACGCTGGGTCTCGCGATCGAAATAGGACAGCGTATCCACCGTGTCGCCCCACAGCTCCAAGCGGACGGGATTCGCCTCGGCGGCAGGGAACATATCGATGATACCGCCGCGCACGGCAAACTGTCCCGCGCTCTCCACCCGTTCCACGCGCTCATATCCCGCCGTCACCAGCGCGGCAGGCAGATCGGAAACGGGAAGCGGACGGTCGGCGGTGATATCCAGTGTATAGTCGAGCAGTACATCGGGCGGCAGGGTGAACTGTGCCGCCGCCTCTGCCGACGCGATCACGCAATCCGCGCCGCCGTTTGCCAGCCGACCCAGCACCGACAGCCGCTGTTGCTCATATTCGCGCGATGACGAGCGCATCACGCCGAACGTGATGTCCCGCGCGGGAAACAGCAACGCCTCCACGCCCATCGCCGTCAGGTCTTCTGTGAGCTTTGCCGCCTCGGCTTCATCCCCCGTCAGCACCAGCGGACATTTGCCGCTTTTGGCGATCGCGCCGATGAGCATCGCGCGGTGAATATGACCGAGTCCCGTGATGAGCGCGGGCGTCTCGCGGTTGCCGATGGCGTACATCAGCGTTTTCACCGTCGGCTCGGATAATACGGTTTTGTAGAGAAGGTTGTTCATGGGTCATATCCTTTCTTGCCACTCTTGCAAAAAAGAGTGGTCTTTCTTGCCTCCCTTGTTAAAGGGAGGGGGACAGGTTATCATTTGAAGTGCAACACTCGAAAAAAAGAAGACAATATGCTCACCTTAGTGTAAAATGTAGTTACCACACAAACAAACTACACGGGGGGTAAGCATATTGCCTTACACACATTTTACACTAGATGAACGAAAATATCTACAACAACTTTTGTCAGAAGGCTATTCTTTCCGAAAAATTGCCGATTTTCTTGGCAGAAATGTGTCTTCTATTAGC
>SVPN01000035.1 GCA_015065805.1 Oscillospiraceae bacterium
AAGCCTCGTCAGTCCAGAAGCCGTCGCAGACAGAGCAGTACCAATACTCGACGCAACCCATGCTGTGGCAGCCGGGCTCAACAGCGTCGAAGTGCACAAGCTCGTGAGCCGCTTCTGCACGGATAACGCTCTTAGCGTTGGTCAGCATCGTGCAGGCTTCGTCAAGCCAGTAGCCTTCGCAATCCGGGCAGTACCAGTACTCAACGTTGTAGCAGGAAGCCTCAACGTGCTCGAGGTTCTCAGAACCGGTAGCGGGCAGGTTGACGCTCTTGGAGTTGGTGACCTGCGTGCAAGCCTCGTCCGTCCAGAAGCCTTCGCAATCCGGGCAGTACCAGTACTCGACGCAACCCATGCTGTGGCAGCCGGGCTCAACAGCGTCAAAGTGCACGAGGTTAGCGTGGGTCGCAGGAACAACAACATTCTTGATGTTTGTCAGCTGAGTGAGAGCCTCGTCTTGCCAGACCTGCTCGCACTGGCCGCAGTACCAGTATTCGATGTTGCCGTTCTCATAGCAGGTAGCATCCGCTGCCTCGACGTGCACCAGCGGGCTGTAGTTGCCGTTGGAGATCGCACACTTCGAGATGGTGATGGTGCCCGCTTCTTTCGCGATGAAGATGATTTGCTTGATCACCGCATTTGCGGGAACCTCAGCATCCATCGCACCGGTTTCAGGATTCCACTTGTAAGCGCCGGTAAGCTCGAAGTTGACATCCTCGGAACCGGCCTTCAGGGGAACGCTCGCGCCGTCAGCGCCGCCGGCAAAGCCCCAGCAGAAATCGCCTGCGCCGAACATCCACTTGCCGTTGTTGTTATCGTTGAAGCAGATGTCATACGCCATACCCGCTTCGTAGGTTGCCTCGAAGTTCGGGTAGGTGTTGAGGTTAACAGCTTCGGGGATGACAAGAGCCATCTCCTGACCCGCCGCAGTCGCGGTGAACACAAGCTTGCCGTCAACCACTTCGAAGGAAGCGCCTTCGCTGATACCGCCGACAAACTCAGCGCCCAGGAAGTTCACGCCGCCCTCGTCGCCCGTAGCGGGAAGGATGACGTTCTTGGAGTTGGTGACCTGGGTCAGAGCCTCGTCCTGCCAGAAGGTTTCGCAGTCATAGCACACCCAGTACTCGATGTTGCCTTCATAGTGGCAACCGGGAGCAACCGCATCCATATGCACCAGGTCGGTGTGGGTTGCGGGAGTGATCACATTCTTGTGGTTGGTGAGCTGGGTCAGAGCCTCGTCCTGCCATACCTGCTCGCAGGTCTCGCAGTACCAGTGCTCGATGTTGCCTTCCTGATAGCAGGAAGCATCCACAGCCTCAACGTGGACCACTTCGCCGCCGACAGCGGGAACGATCACGTTCTTGGAGTTGGTGAGCTGGGTCAGAGCCTCATCCTGCCAGAAGATCTCGCAGTCCGGGCACATCCAGTACTCAATGTTGCCGTTCATATGGCAACCGGGCTCCACAGCCTCAAAATGAATCAGGCCGTCGTGTGCGCAAGCAGCCGCCTCGAAAGCGATCGCCCATTCCACACTGCCCTCGGGAGCAGTCCAGGGATTTGCAGCATCATAGGTGTTGATGATGATCTGGATCTCGTCGCCTTGCGCAACCTCGATCACATAGGTGGAAACAACGGGATCGCTGTCCGACCACTGAGCATCGCCGTAGGTGCCGGCGGTGAGGTTGTTGACAACATAGAACCACTGCTCAGAATACACCGTGAAGGTCAGGGTGCCGTCCTGCTCAGCCACAAAGACGTTCTGAATCTCCGTACCGTCGGTCACGGTGACATATTCGCCGCCCACAACCACATAAGCACCGTTGTTCATCTCAACAGCGACATCCGAGCCCTGCTCGAAGGTGCCGTTGTTGCTTGCGGGAGCTTCCGCAAGGGAGAGATAAATGGTGCGGGTCTCGGTCTCAGAGGTGTTCATCACAGAGAAGATGTTCGAGAAGGAGTTCATCTCGAGCGTAGCAGTCGCCGAAGCGTCCGGATAAACGGACTGACGGCCGTACTGCACAAACCAGCCATCGACAGCGTCCTCGAGGTCGGGGTTCGCGCCGTAAGCGGTCATAATGGTGCCGTTCGCGTTATCGACTTGCACATAAGCCTCAGCGCCGGGCTCAAGGAATGCGACCACACGGCCGCCGACAGAAAGCTGATAGGGGTTCTCGTAGGAACCGAGAACAGGCTCTGCCACGTTCAGCACGTCAAGCACATCCACATTGATGCAGTTGCCGGTGCCGATCGCATACACCTTCAGGGAGTTGAAGGTAACAGTGCCGTCTTCAGCAACAGCAGACTCCGGAACAATGTCCTTCACCATGATGGTGCCGGTGTAACGACCGGTGTTGAGATCGCTGCCGTTGTTTTTGCTCAGGTCAACATACTCTTTGGAGTCATAGTTGTTGATATCGGAAGCGCCGTAGAACAGCTGCACACGACCGGTAACAAGAACCGTGTAGTCCACGCGGAAAGCCGCCGTAGCCCAATCCACGGTAAGGCCGAGGTCGTTGAGCGCTGCTGCCGGCCAACCACCGTTCGCCGACACAGCAATGCCGGTTTCGGTCTTCGCCACAGTCGCGTCGCCGCCGCCGCCTGCAACAGACGTCCAGGCAGACTCGTCAACATCGATCAGCGAGGTGGCTTCCCATTTCTCATTCTCCTCGTAGCTTGCCGAGGTAATGTCCATCTTCTTCACGATGGAATAGGAGCCGTCGTTCTGCACGAGCTGGTTCACAACCAGGGTGCCGGCGGCAGAGGGAATGATTTCCACCTTCGTCACAGCAGCCGTCTGGTCCCATTTCCAATAGTTCCATGCGCCCTGAATGTTCACATTCAGGCCGTAAGAACCGGCAACAAGACCCGAGAGGATGCCGTTGCCATCAGCATCAAAGTCGGCATCAAAGCCGCAGTTGTTGCCGTTGGCATCGTAGATCTTGATTTCGAACGCAACGTCCGAATCGACGTCCATAGCGACATGGTGCATATTCGCAACCGTATCGCCTTCCACAGCGATGGTGATCTTCTGACCACCGGTCACCGTCAGAACGCCGTTCTCATACGTGTAACCTTCACCGGTGATCGTGCCGGCAAGAAGGTCAACGGTGCCGCTTGCGGAAACGGTAAACAAACCGACCACGTTGCTCAGAAGCAACGCCACACACAAAACGACACTAAGAAAAGATTTCTTCATGCGGGGATTCCTCCTTATAAAAATTTTCGTTGTAGGAATATGTGCGATTCCTATACAGATAGCATTATACATCATCACTCCAGAAAAAGCCAGTCCATTTTGAAAAAAAGGCAATATTTTATGAATACATCAAAAGATCCCCTGATTTTATTGGGATTTATAGACAAATTCATCTTTAGCACAGTAATGTGGTTTTGCTTCAAAGGAATAAACCACCCGCTCAGTGCCAAAACAAAAGCGGGTGCTCTGTTGAGCACCCGCGAGGTAGGAGTGATTATTCGCCGAAGACCGTGTGATAACAGTCAAACAAATCCTTGCGGATCTCGTCCGCCTCATCATCGCCGAGAAGACCGTCAAATTTGCCCTCGTTATATTCTCGGTAGTAAATGCGAAGTTCTGTTTTGCATTCTTTCGTCAGCATATCGTGCTCGATCATCCACTTGATGACGGGAAGAATGCACATCAGTCGCTCTCGCTCGGATAATTGCGAATCATCCGTATCTTCCAATGCATATTCTTGAACCCTCTGCCCGGTTACAGGCGATCTTCTATCAAGAAACTTATATGTATCCTCACGACATTGCATATAATTGTAATCAAATTTCATCTTACTTCCTCCTTCTCCATCCCCACACATTACCTTCGACCAATTTATTAGAAACCAAATTGATCGTTACGTTGGGAAATTGTTTTTTGAATTGTTCCATTATGCCTTTACCCGTTCAGTATACGCTGTTTTTATCCCTACGTCAATGATAAAACAAATGCGGGTGCTCTGTTGAGCACCCGCGGGGGATTAAATGATTATTCCTCGTTATCTTGATTCTCTTCTTCCTTTTTTTATTTAACGAAGAAAATTCTGATAGCTTTTTTGTGCTTCCGGTGGAGCATCCTTGCGAATTACTTGAACATGATCCACAAACGCCCTCCAATCCGGATTGCTTTTCCAATAAAGATCTAAAAGCCTCATAACACACCTCTTTTCAAAATCGCGCCCAACCTTTAAACCAGCGAATTCCGAAATTAATACCAAGCTATAGTGCCTGTCTTTTTGGTTAATTCGATACCCCGAATTGCATGGTAAGCATAATAACCACCGAAGTCTTCGCGTGATTCTTCTACAATCGCGCCCTCTCCCTTTTTTATTAAACAAACTTTTCCGGGAGCACTTTGCTTTCCTTCCGGATAATACAAATATAAAATCCCATCTTTTGTTTCTTCAACAAATTTATAAATCAACAATAAAATCACCCCTTAGTCTAAATTGTTCTGTCTCAAATAACCTTTTAATGCCTCTACATAATCATATGTCTTTGAAACATATTCATGTACTGGTTCATATGGAATCGTTGTATCAGCGCCCATTATTTCTGCTTCCATCAACTCATGTTTTAGTAGAATTAAATCGTGCGGATATATCTTTTTACCTTCTCGCAAACGCATCCATGACTGAGCCATATAATAATCCGGATAAAATTGGTGAATGCTTCCATCCGCAAACAAATGATCTAATTCGAAAACATGTGCAAATGCTTTTTCAACTTGTTCATACGGAGTGTTGGTGTTTTTTGAAATCGCAGAGATTTCAAAATCTCGATTTCGTTCACGTACCTCTTGATAATAAGATTCAGCAAACCGTCCCCTGCGTTCGAACTTTGGATCACTCCGATTTGTTAACGCACCACTTTGCTTTATTCTATTTCCTTTCCGTTTTGATGTCAGGGACATTTGAGCTTTAGTTGTCTCTTCCGGCACATACCGTCTGCCTTCCACACCTGCCATAAAGGCTTCGGTAAGTTCGGCAACGGTCGGTTCGGTGACGGTTGCTGTAAATTCAGGCGATTGTTGCGGGACGTCGGGGACGCCGACCCCTGTGGCGGCATTGGCGGCGAATTCCGTTGCAGGTGCTTCCCGAAGCGGTCCTACTGATGAGGATGTTGGCTGAGAAGGATTAAATGTATAAATCTATAACCGTCTTTTTCACTTGCGATTTCTTTAATACCACATAAGAAGTTTTTCCTTGGGTATTTCTTTTGTTTTTGCAATTGCAATCAATTCTCTTTTTGCGTGAAACAAATGATTTTTACACCATTCAAAATCCACAGGCAAATAATAGTCTATAATTTCACCGGTCTGAAGTTCCACCGACACTCGTCCTGCTTTAGGACTATTTTCAGGATAAATATCGCTTTTTATTACAGAGCCTTCAATCCGAATATTTTTTAATAGCACCATAATACTCTTCCGCCTCCTTTTGATAATTATATTTTCCGGATGCTTTTATATGAGCTTCTCTTTGTGACATTCCTTTTAAAACAAGCTCTCTTTCTAACGCTTCATGTTTCAACAATGTCAAATCGTGCGCCAAAGGTTTCCCAAGCATTAATCGTCGCCATGATTCCGCAATCATATAATCCGGTGCAAAACGAGTTGTGCCGCTTTCTCCTAAATTATGTGCTTCAAAAAACAAATACTTCTTAATTTGACGAATCGTTTTTGATGATAACTTTGATACTCTTGCAATTTTTTGAATATCAGACTCGGTTTTGCGGATAAATTCATAGTACTTTTGAGCGTGAATATCCGCTTTTTTTCCGTTTGGATTTCGTCCTCCGGTTATATATTCGTCAGCAATGGCATCCCCGCTCTTCTCACTTTCCGAGAAAAAGCTTTGCTCCACATTTTTCGGCACATACCGCCTGCCCTCTACGCCTGCCATAAAGGCTTCGGTAAGTTCGGCAAGCATCGACGGAGATAGTCCGGTATGTTCAGTATACGCGGTTTGGACAGCGGTGTCAAGATGCGGTGCAGACGGGTTTTGGGGTGTTGCATCCGTTTCCTGTGCATTCCCGATTGTCTGCACAGCATTGGCAACCACTTCCTGTGCTGTGATATTACCGTTTTGCAGTTCCTGTGCAATTGCGATATACAATTCACCTCACAGCACCGAAAAATCGGTAATCCCGTAATGATCAAGCACGGCATCGATGTCTGCATCCGTCAAATGTTCCGCCGCCACCTCTGCAAGCAATTCCTGTTTCACATAATTTTCAAAACTGCCCGCACCGTGCGTGTTTTCATATTCCGTTTTATCGGGCATAAGCGAAATAAACCCGGCGGCAAGCACCGTTCCCGCTTTTTCACCCGTGATCTTTTGGTAGATCTCCGCAACGGCATACCTATTCTCCAAATTGTTCGCCTTAAACTGGGCATACAAATAACCCGCCAGACCGTTTTTTGCCTCCTGAGAGCCCACCGTATCAAACGCACCGTTTTTCCACAAGCGGTCTGCCCAGGATGTCACCCGCTCGTATGCCACCACATCTCCCGCACGAGGATTGCCGCTCGTCGGATCAAAGTAGCCGTCCCGCAAATAGCCGTCATTCTGTCGGGCGGGTGACTGACCGTCACTCCCCTCCTGTTGTCCTGCCGCTGATCCTGCAGCTTCTGCCTCTCGATCCACCTCATACAAACTCAAAGCGGTCTTACTTGCCGCCTCATCCGCACTGTTGCCGAAGCTGAGAATATCCGCATCCGCCTGCTCGAAGATTTCGTGGCTCGCCGCCGTCTTTTTCGCCGTGTACTGCGCACGCTCTCTGTCAAGCTCCCGCATAATGGCATCCACCGCCGCCTGCTTCTGACGTGTTGCTTCGCTGTCGGCACGACCGCGTTGCAGGGAGACAGCCGTCTGCTGTGTGGCGTTCAGTCCGCTGTCCGTCAGCCCCATATTGGCAATCGCCTCCTGTATCTCGCGCCGCATCACCAGCTCATTCACCGCATTGGCATCATATACCGAACGGTAGCTGTCCTCTGTCTGCTTCGCCGATGCCTCATGATCCTTCCGCGAGGTTTCGATCGCCGCATCGTAAAACGCATCGGATACTCTTGCGGCTTCTTCCGCCAGTGTCTTACGTCGTGCGGCAAATTCGTCCGTCTGCTTTTTCGAAGCGGCGAGCTGATCCGCAAGGTATTCATCATAAGTTTTGGTTGCCATAAGTTACCCTCATCCTTTCTGCCGCATCAGCGGCACATACACTGTCCCCAAAAGGGGACACCGTTTCTTTACTGCCCTTGTTCATCCCATTCTTGTTGTTCGGATCCGTCGTAATTCCAGAAATTGCGCATATAATACGCCTGCCTTGCGCGCTCCTGTGCCCCGTCATCACGGGACACAGGAGTGTTGTTTTCGTGTTTGAGCATATACTTGTTCACAAGCCCTGCGAGCCACTGTTTCAGTTTGCTCATTGTGTTCACGCTCCCATCGCTTTCCGGATCAGTGCTTCCTGCTGTTCGCGCGGCATCTGCGTGAGCAGCTCGCGGTTTTCGGGTGACAACATCTCAAGCACGCCGCCCATATCGACGCCATACTCTTCTTGGCCCTCTTGTGTAAAGGGTTCCGGCGGCGTAGCCGATTGGGGGATTGCCATCGTTTCCACATCATCGTGCGGCATCGCACCCCCTTGTGCCTCCTGCATTTCACGGATCAGTCCCTCTAAATTGGGCACAACGCCGTGCGGGAGACGCTTGAGATACTGCAAGGGCGTGATAACGCCGACCGCCAGCAGATTATCCAGCGTCGCGATCGCCTGCGATTCGCTCCACAGACCCGTTGCACCGACATCGATCTTCGCCGTCACAACAAGATCACGGTAACGATCCCCGTCAAACGGCATATACCACACATCGTCCTCTTCCTCCATCTTCAGCGAACGCTTGCCGTATTTGGCGATCCAGAATTCCGCCCAGATGCGCGCCACATCCTCCACAAAGCTGTAAAAGCGGTTTTGCACCGTCTGCATCGGCATAGTCGCCGCCTCACGCACGGCAATGATCGCCGAGGTGTTCTCGGGACGCATATCACCGAGTGCCGCATCGTTGGCACCCGACTGCGTCAGCGTATTGGCGATCAGCGACTGGATATATTCATTGAAACGCGGCGAAAACTGCGGCGGTTCCACATAGCGCACCGCGCTCATCACATCCTCCGCCGTGCCGTACACGCGCAACACCTGCCCGGGATCGTTTGTCAGCTCCCCGGTAACCACATCACCGTTGACCACCGTCATCGGTACGCCCATCATCATCACCGCCCACACCGATGCCGTAAGCATACGGTTGATGGCGATCTGATTGGGAATGAGATTGGTGATCTCGCTTTCGCCGTACGCGCAATTTTTGCGGCGTTGCCAGATAAACGCGGCAAGCGGATACAGGCGAATACCCAAATCCCATTCCTTGCGCACGGTCACATTGCGGCACATCTGTACCCCCTTAACGGTCGTGTTGCCGTGCTTGTCGCGGCATTTCCACAAACGTGTGATCACCGTCGCCTTGCGGCTGTCGATGGGCTCGTCCTGTGAGCGATCCCCCGCCATATACGATACCTCCGTATCGGGCGTGATCTGCGCAAGCTCGTCCTCTCTGACGCCGTTGTGACGCGCACGTTGTCGAAGTTCCCGCACGCTTTTGCGCTGTACGATCAGGATATACGGCTGACTCTGCACATCGGCGTTGTTCGGATCTCCCATATACACATTTTCCACATCCAGTGTCTGCGCCAGGATGTCGCCGCAAATGGGGGTCGTGCGCGCCGCATCCGCATACAGCCCCGTCTCCACCCCGTTATCCCAATAGGTGTACAGATATCCCGTACCGCCGATGTAGGCATCCTCCAGCACCTGTGCCTTGCAATCCTCAAACTTCACGCGCTCGGCGGTGGTGCGGAAATAGTCCGAAAGTGCCGCCATCACCGTATCCACCTCGACCGTCCGATCGGCAACAGCACCGTCGCCGCTGTTGCCGCCGAACAGCGCCTGACGATGCATACGCACCTTTTCGCGAAGCTGTGCGGTGTTCGCGACTCCCTCGGCACTGTAAGACACCGACAGCGGCGCCGAGCCGACCACGGCGATTTTATAATCGCCGATGCGCTTGATGACATTGTGGCGAACCAGCGGTCGCTCCCCGCCACATTTGGCACCGTGCCACTGATCGCCGACAAAAAACCGTTCATTGCGGCGGTTCTGCTCATACAACCCGAGTGTACCCAAGCCGCTCTTGAAACGCCGTCCGTTTTCATATTCCTGCCACACCGAACGCGGCGTGACCTTCTGTTTATCGCTCATATTGCGTTGCTCCTTTCTTTACGGGAACTCCCTTGCTTGCTGATACGCTGTCACCGTGCGTCTTGCCTCCCTTGTTAAAGGGAGGCAAGACATCACCTTGGCGATGACGGAGGGATTCTGCCCTTGACCTGTTATTTCACATTTCCGAACATGGTGTACTTCATCATCATACCCTTGATACACATTGCACCGATCGCATCGATGCGCAGACCGAATGTGCGGCAACGGTGTATGCACGGCAACACCAGATGTGCGCGTGTATCCTCGGCGCAATATCGCTGACCGTCACTGCCGGCAGGGCATACCCCGTCAGAGATAAAGCGGATCCTCGCACCGTCCGTTTGCATCATCGGATAAAACGCCTGCAGGCGCTTATATGCGACAGGATCGCCGAAATCATACGTCTTGGTGGTAAGCGCAGATGCGATCGGGTGCTGTTCGGTTTGCGCATTCATCACGTTATCGAATGTCAGATACCGATCCTCTTTTTGGCTTTCAAAGCGGTACAGCACGCGGATCAAAGAATTCAGCCGCGAAACACCTAAGGTCGTGATCAACAAGGCGCGGTCAGCACTGTCGCTGATCAGGCACACCCGATCGGATGTTGCAAAGCCGTCAAAGCGATGCACAAACCACGCCATATTGCGTGCCGCTTTTTCGCCGGAAGCATATCCCGCAACATTCACAAAGCCGCTGTCGTTATAATCGAACTCCGCCATATGCGAACCGATCATCAGGCGGTATTTTCCCTGATGATCGGCGGCGGTAGCACAGCGGCGTTCCTCCACCGTTGTGTGCTCCAGCAACCACGGACGGATCTTCTGTCCGATCTCGCGGACATTCCGCTCACTGTACGCACCCGTCGGAACGAGCGTATACACGCGTGCATCCCGATCCATCCAGACAAGTCGGTCGCGGCAAAGCGCCACGCTCTCTTCACATCGGCAGCCGATACTCGGTGACAGCTGCGTCAGCGGAAAATATGCCTGCGCGGCCGTCACGTCCGCATTCGTGCCGTTTTCGATCGCTTCCGCATCGATATCCCCCTGCACATAGGTGGTGTAAAAGATCTCGCGCTCCTTGAAGATGACGAGCATATCTCCCTGCTTTTCCAGTGCCGTGATCTGTTGGGACGTATCGCCGACTGCCATATAGTTGTTTTCGGGGAAATAGAACGGATTGTCCACATCCGACCACGCCAACGTGGCGGTTGCCTTGTTCGCCAAAAACAAACGGGTACCGCCGCGCTTATTCTGTGTACCGCCGAACCATATTGCCTGCGATGCGGTAAATATCCGATTTGCAACGCGCAAGCCCTCTCGCTCACAGCTCACCGTGACCGTGCCCGAGCTTTCCGACACCGGCAACGGCGGAGACACCTTTATGTACCCCGCTCCGAACGCCTGTGCCGTATAGTGCGTGGAACCGAGCTGAAACCCGACCGCGTCACCCTGTGTTATCATCGACACGGTACACTCGCCTTTGGCGGAAACGATCTCCATTGTCACGTTGCTTTGATTGGCTGTCTTCGTGGGCAACACATAATATTCCGCCGCAGTCTGCGTCGTAACCGACGGCGTAAACCGTGCGCGGTAGCGGTTGGTAAGCAGATTGAAGCCCTCGTACATCACGCCGTTGGCGGATTTGCAGGAAGGCGTACCACTGCCCTCATACGCCGTACTGTTAGCGTTGATCATCACAAGCGGCGCATACAGCTTATCCTCTTCCACCTGCTTCATTGTTCCCGATGCATCATCGGGAACAAATACGTTGCTGTGATGATACAGCAAAAACGGTGCACCGTATTGCCTCACATCGCACGGTGCCACGGCAAATACATAATCAGCCGCATTGATCGTCATAACGTAGCTGCCAAGGCATTCGCCGTCAAGCGACACCACCTGCACCGTCATCGGTGAATCGCCGTTGGTCAGCTCACTTGCGCACGTCAACACCACCGCGCACATCTGTCCGTTGATCTCCATCGGTTTTCGGAAAATGCAGTCCGTCAGCACCACCGAGCCGCTTTGCCGTATAAGAGGCTCTTCGCCGATAGCTCTCACTGCTTCACGCGTCATCAGCACACCGTTGCGCGGTGTCAGGTTGCACACATCGGCAAGCTCATCATCCTCAATCAGCGTTGCATCGACCGCTGTGTTCAACCCACCGAGCAACCGCGGCACATTCAACCTCTGTGAACGGTTGCGTCCCATCGCCTCATACCGCATCGGGCATCACATCCTTCCGCCTGCGTTTATGGGTCAGGATCGCCCGCTTGCGATTATACAACGCGGTCATCAGCGACTGGTTGTCCGCATCCCCGATCGTCTGCGCGATCAGCATCGCCACGCCGTACGGCATCACCTCATTCATCACCCGCTCAGGCAGATGAAGCGTGTCCGTAAGCGCGCCGAGCTCCTCAAAGCCGTCGTCATACAAGCCGTACCACACATCGCTGTAGATCTGATTGACAAGCGGCAGCATCCGTGCCGTCACATCCGCATACATCTGGCTGTCCAATCGCCCGTTCCGATCGGTGTAATTGAGCAGCTGCAATGCGCGGTTTTTAAGTTGTTCTCCGGTTTTCATTGTTCCGTTCCTTCTCCTTTCCCCGTGATGTCAAGAGAATATACGGCAAGCGGTACATACTCTCCCGTGCCGAAATCCACACCGTTGAGCACGATCCGATCCTCGTACACGTCCACAAGATAACCGTAACTGCCGCCGACGCTGACAAGCTTGCCATCCACCACTTTGCGGTTGGATGCAAGCGACGGCACGTGCACCGAACGGAAGCCAAGCGCTTCGGAGTATGTCGCGTTTTCGACCTCCTCCTGCATCTCGAAAACAAAGTGGCTGTGTCCGTGAAACAGTATCGTGTTTTTGTAGTGCCGCAGCAGGTCGATGAAGGTGGTGGTTTTGGCCCCCCACCAGTCGAAGATCTTGTTTGTATATACGCCGTAGGGGTTGCCGCTGTCGGCATCGGACACAAACGGATGCACAAAAATGAAGCACCGCTTGTCGCGGTTCTCCTCCAGCGTATCGCCCAGCCACTCCAGCGCATCATCCGTCATCGGTTTGCTTCCCTCGGGCTGACCGATGAAGATGAACACGTCCGCGCCGTGTGTGATGGCGTAGTGCAGAGGGTGTCCCGTGTACTCCTTCATCTTTTGCAGTGTATTGACGACGAGGGTCGGGTCTGCACCGTATGTGTCGGTGTAGGTACCCGTCACTTTGTAGCCGTTATAGCTTTCGTGATTGCCGCAACAGCCATACACGGGAATGCTGTGCTTCTCGCAAACGCTTTTGTACTCATCAAACTGAACGGGGTTGTAATACGATGTGCCCTCTGCTTCGCTGATCGGATACCAAAAGCCGATGTTTGTCATATCCCCCGTGTGAGCACAGAAGGCACAGCCTTGCTCCTCAAAAAAGGTCAGCGCGTTGTCCAGTCGTGTGCCGTTGACGGAGTTGCCGCTGAGGTGCAGGTCGGACAACAGTCCGAAGTTGTACAGTTTCTCCCCTTGCGGACGCGCCAGACGGCCCAAAGGAATACCGAACATCCGCTTGCCGTTTTTGTCATACACACCGATCCGCGTCACTCCTTCAGGCGCAATGTTTTGCGGTATAAAACCGTTATATTGATAACCCATACCGTCACCGCCTTATTCCAGCGTGATTGTCAGCGATGCCACATCGGCAGCCGTGATTTCGACGTTGTCCGTAAGTGTCACGGTGATTCTGGCAAAACCGCCGCCCGTATAGTTTCCGTATGTAGTGCTGAGTCCATTACCCGCCAAAACATCACCGCCTGTATCGCTGTACGATGACACATAGGTTTTGTTTGCGTCATAAAAACAGATGCGGGCAAAGTATTTGTACTGTGTACAAGCAATCGGTGTCACGCCGCCGATCTGAAACTTCTTGCCGCTCATCCCATCTTCCCACGGGATGTAATCGGTCGTCACCTTGCCGTTATACGCCGAAGTCGCGCCGCTCGATCCGAGACGCTTGTTGAGCTCTGCCGTCGCGGCATTGAAGTAGTTGGTCACAGTCGGCTGTTCAGGTTCGTCGGGTTCGGTGGGTTCATCGGGTTCGGTCGCGGCGATGGTCAGTGCGCCGATGTCCAGGGTCGTGCCGTCCTCCGTCTCATACTTGACCACATATTCACCGCTTGCGAGGCTACCAGACACCACGATGTTGTTGTCCTCATCCACGTAGCCGAATACGGGTGCGCCGCCCAGTGCGGTGAGCACTTCGCTGACGATGGCGGCCTTGTCGGTGTCGGTCAGCGTATACGGATCACCTTTTTCGCCTTTTTCGCCCTTTTCACCGCTTTCGCCTTTTTCGCCTTTCTCACCGCTTTCGCCTTGCGCTTTCACGCCTGTATCGGTTTCTCCGATGTACCAGTTGCCGTTTTCGCCGATATGCGGCGCAACAGCGTCGCCCGCTCCCAATGTCCTCCATGAATGTTCACCGATACAGATGTAAAACCGTTGTTGCTGTGTAACGAGCACGACATCCCCTTCGTTTGCTTGGATATCGGCAAGCCACGCTTCCGAATTCACCGCACCGATATAGCGCATTTTTGAAAATTGCATTCCTGCCAGATCGACGGCAAACTCCGCTTCACTTCCCTGATAGCCCCCCTCCACCGCATAGGCATAGGCGGATTTGCCGTCTTCACCGCGCCTGCCGGGCGTGTTGACCGCATCCTGCGCAGAGGCAGCATATTCAGAGGCTGCATTGCGAGCAACGATTGCCTTTTCCGCAGCGGCAACCGCCGTATCCTTTGCAGTTGCCGTGCGCACAAGCATCTCCGACACACCCGTCCAGAACGGTGTCCCGTTTTCGACGCTTGCATCCTCAAAATACAGCACCATCTCGGGGGAACGGAAGGTCACGGTTTCCTTGCCGTTCTCTACCCGTGACAACACCACGCGAACACTCAGCTGTCCCGCCGCAACCGTCAGCAATTGCGGTAAAAGGTAGCTGAGCGTTGCCGTTTCTCCGTCCGTCTCGATGCTGTCGAGGATATCGCTCGACAGCACGGTGCCGTCACCCGTTGTGAAGCTCAGGCGCACCGTATCCTCCGCCGCGTACAAATTCTCAAGAACAAAACGGGCGAGCGTCGCGTTGTGCTCACCCTTCACGCCGCCGTATTGCGGAACAGACGGCATAACCGTACCGTTCCCGACGGTAAAACTCACTGTGCGTTTGGTCATTTTGTCACATCCTTTTCGTGTTGTGTGCCAAAGTAAAACGAGATCACGCTCGACACAATGATCATCACATTATCCGCGCTGATTCTGCCTGTAAAGCTCAGCACCGAAAACACCAGAATCACCGCCAATGTCACAATCGTTTTTACCTTGATCAGTGCCGCCAGATTGTCTTTATAATTCATAGTAACTCCTCCTTATACCCCGTTACTGCTGATGAAACTTCTTCAGCTCCTGCACCTCACGTGTCAGTGTAGCGATCTTCTCCTCCACCACGGGCATACGCTTGGCAAAGCCGTTGTGCTCCCGCACCTCGCGGGTCAACTCCTTGATCTGCATATCGGTGACTGCCTGCGCTTTTTCAAGCTGTGCCGACACCTGTCGGTTGCTGATCACATTGCTGATTACCACACCGACCAATGCCAGCCCACCCGTGATGATCGCTACGATGATCTCGGTCATACGACCACCTCCAGCAGCGCCTTCCACGTTTCAAGACCGACAATACCGTCAACGCTGAGCCCGTGCTTTGCCTGATAGGCTTTGACAGCACCGAGCGTCTCATCGCCGAAGATGCCGTCAGCATCCGCACCGACAAGTGTCTGCACCAGGCGCACACGCTCACCCGTCATACCGTAGGACACATACAGTGCCGCCACGCCTGCCGTCTCTGCGCCCCAGATACCGTCGTCCCCGTATTGCGGCAACGCAATACCGTCTGCCATCGCCGCACGCTGGAAACGGAGAACCGGCCCTTCCGTAGGGGTCGGGTTTCCCGACCCGCCTTGCACGATACCCGCTACGATCGCCTCAAACGGGTAATTCTTACCGGGACACGCCGTCGCATCGTGATCGCCGTGGCGGGTGACCTCGAGCTTACCGTACTTGTCCTCAAGATAAACCATCAACTGCACGATGGCATTCTGCTGAGCGGCAGACATCGTATCTTCCTCAAAATTGCCCTCGGCACAGATGCCGATGCGGTCATTGAAGCCTGTGGTGTGTGCCCCGAGCCACTGCTCAGGTCTGCCGCGATAAATTACGCCGTCCTTCGCCACATAGAAGTGATAGCCGATCCCCGCCCAGCCGTTGACATCGCGGTGGTATTGATGAACCGCCTGAACACTGCCGTCGATCGCGGCGTGATGCAGGATGACCCCCTTAGGTGTGCCCTCACGGTCGCTGTGATTATCGTTAAAACGCAAGCCTGCGTCCTTGATTTCGATTGCCATATAGTCTTCTCCCTTCATCTGTATAGACTCTCCCCTTTTTCGCTCCCCTTGCGGATGCAAGGGGAGCGGTCACCGTTAAGTGACACAGGGGAACCGTTACGCGTCAATGCCGTTTCGGCTTGCCGCGCAACACGTTATCAGCCGCGAATAAAGGCATACACCGCACCGCGCATCGTGGTTTTGATAAACGCATCGTAATAAAGACGGTAATCAAACTTCCACGCATCCGCTTTGAGATTTTGTTCGGGGCTGAAGGTGCGCAGCGTTTCGCTCTTTTTCACAAGCGATACCGCACGCTTAGGAAGCACCAGGAAGCCGATGGATTTCGCCGCATCGGTCGGCACAAAGCCGCCTTCCTCCTGACCCTCGGTGGTACCGTCAAAGAAATCGTACTGCGTCTTCATGCGCGACAGCGGCACGGGAAGCAGCTTGATATCATCAAGCGTGCGCACGCGGGTGTGCACATCGCCCTTCTTGAAATCGCTCATCACGATCTGACGGCTGATTTCGGGCGAAGCCGAAAGGCTCTTGAGGAATGCGTTATCCGCAAAGCAGATCAGCTCCTCATCAAAGCCGACCACCTCGCGGATGGCGCTGACCGCCTCACCGAACATCGCATATGCCTCGGTGTCGGGATCGCCCTCCACCGTCTGACCGTTTGCCGCCGCATAGCCGCCGAGCTTCGACAGCGTGTAAGCATCCACCTCGGGCACCACCTTGGTGCGCACAAACTCCGACAGCACCTCACCTGCCAGCTCTGCAATGCCCGTCTCGTCGTTGTCCTCGCGGTCCAGCTGGAAGGAACGCGCACGGTCCTGCTCCAGCGTAAACGGTTCGCTTTGCACCGCGATCGAACCTGCCACAAAGCCGTTGTTGCGGTCATAATCGCCCAAGCTGCTCATATCCATCGTGGGAATGAGCACGGTCTTTGCGCCCACAAACTTGGTGCGCAGGGCATTGTCCTCAAATACACCGACCGTCGAGCCCTGCACCAGGGCCTTTTCCAGCTGATCGGTCATCGTCGTTCTGAACTCCAAAGAATTGATAGTCTTACTCATAATATGCATTCTCCTTTTGTTTTGTTTTGATTGTTGATTACTGCCGACGCCACACACCGCGCAGCATCGCTTCGGTGACGGGATCGGTTGCGTCGCCGCCGCTGTCCGAAAGAGAGCCGACAGCCGACTGTTGATTGCTTGCCTGCTTTTGTGCCGCCTGTGCGACACGCGCCTGTTCGTTCAGGATATGGCGGTTGAACGCATCGGGAAGCGGAACGCCCGTCTGAAGTGCCGTTTCGATCACCGCTCGCGGTACATCGCGAAAAGCGGTTACCTCGGAATGCTCTGTCTTCAGCTGTATAAATTCCCGTGCCAGTCGCTCGTGAAGCGTCTGAAGAGAAGCCTTATCCGCTGTCTGATCCGCCTCACGGAACGTACCGACCTTTGCGGCGCGCTCTGCTTTTTCGAGAGCCAACACCCTGTCAGCAGCTTTTTCGCCGTATTCCCTGGCATACGCCGCCCTTACGGCAGATTCCCGTCTTTCCAGCATCCCGTCCAGCAGCTCGGCGGTGGTTTTCGCGCCGTAGACCGCTTTGAGTTGATGGAGCTTTTCGAGATCATCTGCCATCCGTTCAAATTTCATACCCTTTTGCAGCAGTGTTGTCACCCGTTCGGTATCACTTGCCCTGATCGGTATCACCGCACCGTTGTACACCGGCGTGAAGATCCGATCCTGAGAAGGATCCCCCTCCGTTTGTGTCAACCCCTCCTGCTGTTCAACCTCAGTAACCGCATCCGCCTCATTGGTTTGTTCGGCGGCATCGGTCACCTCCGTTGTGGTTGTGATGTCCTCAGACACCGTATTGGTATCGGCTGTATCCACGGTGGTGTCCACAGCCGTTTCCGTCATCATCATACAAACTCCTCCTGTTCTGTATCGGTTTATTCCCATTCGCTGTCAAAGGATGCGGCAAGCCGCGCATAATACGACACACCCGGCTTAGTACGCACCGTCGGATCCTTCGGTCGAAAATGCCGTACATCCGCCATCGCGTAGCGAAGCGCATCCATCAGATGGTTATTTTTATCTTCGGGTTCATTGATTCCCGCGCCTGTGCTGTCCGTCTTCCACGCATAGGAGGACAGCTCCGCGATCGCCGCCTTGCACACGGGATGCACCACAATGCGGTATTCCTGCAACACCGCGATGCCGTGAAGCACACTGTCACGCCCCTTGTCGGCAGGCTGAATGCGCAGGATACCCGCGCGTCTGAGCTCCTCATTGCTTTTCGGTTCGGCACAGTCGGCGCGGATGCGTTCCTTCTGATACCCTTTTTTCTTGATCATCGCGGCGATTTCGGAATTGACCATCCGCGTCTGATAGTGCTCATCAAAAATGTACAGCACCTTGTCCTCCCGATTCACCGCCGCCGCCACAAACGCCGTCGGATCGTTCGAGTATCCGTAGTCAAGCCCGTACACACAGCGGTATTTCCAGCTGTCCTCGCCGTGCAACAGCTCCTCCACCGAAAACGCCTGCACACACCAGTTGTCAAAGATCAACCCCTGTGCAACACCCCAGTCGCCGAGTCCCGCCACACGGTATCGCCGCGGATTGTTCTGTTTCATCGTTTCAAACATCCGCTTGTCATCCTCCTGCAGCCACTCATTGCAGGTATAATCGGTTGTGATAGCAAGCACATCCCTTTGCGGCGTATCAAAAAAGCGCTTTTTCAGCCAGTGCGTCTCGCTCCACGGATTAAAGGTCAGCGTCACCTGCTTGAACAGCGGCTCAGGCACCGCACCGCGGATGGATTCGTCAATGGTGGCAAAATCCGCTTCATTGTCGATCTCATAGGCTTCCTCGATCCACAACCAGCACAGATACCCGCGCTCGACCGTGATGGAGGTGATCTTAAACGGATCATCGAGCCCTCGGAAATAGATCTTCTGTCCCGTTTTCACGTTCTCGATCTCCAAGGGACTCTCCTTTGCCTTCCAGGTGCCCTGCAGTCCCAAACGACGTATTGCCCATTTCAGCTCCGCAAAGCAGCTGTCCTTCAGTGTGCGAAAGGTTTTTCGGATCACCAGCAGATTGGCATCCCTGTATTTTTCCTTGGACAGCTGTGAAACGAACCACAGTGCCGCTGTTTTGGATTTCTTGCTTGCGCGCGATCCCTTCACAACGCGATACCGTCCCTTGAAGCTCCAGAAACGATCGTAGCCGTTGCCGATAAAGGTGCGCATACGTGTTGCATCATCCACCCAGATCATCCACAATCACAACCTCCGTCACCGCTTCGGGCATTGCCTTATCGCTGAATAAGCCCTGCCGTTTTCCGAGCAATTCCGCGGCGCGCATCCGTTCCTTTTCACTGCCGACCTCACCGCGAAGCACCGCCGTCAGAAACTGTAAAATTTCCTGCGAGCTCGCCACCGATTGATCGGCATGGCGTTCTCCGATATGCTCCATATACGCCTGCACCGTCGGTGCCTTAAGCAACCGCCGTGCCGCCGCGACAGCATTCGCCTCACGGTAGCCTGCCAGACGGTATGCCTCAGACGGTTCCTTACCGCCGAGAACGGCATCGGCAAACACCTTTTGTCTTGTTGTCAGCATCCTCGTCACCCCATCTCTACCCATTCGGGATGCATCCGCATCCACTCCCGTTGCGCAGGTGTCAGCATCGAACACATCCACTCCAACGTCTGTTCCAAGTCCTGCGCACAAAACCGACAAAAGCCGTCGCTCATATCGCTTTCGCACACCTCTTCCCCGCACTGTGCACACAGATACTCTTCTTCTGTTTCCTGTGCACCGCAAAACGGACAAACCGTATGTGTGGATACACGCTCATAGCGCGTTCCGTACGGAATATCGTCATATCCGTCCCGCATCTGTGCAAACGACTCTCCACAGCATTGACATTTCATTTTTATCCCTCCTGAATATGGTTGTTGTTTTTGTATCGCAACTCACCTTATGTCCCGATACACGGTATCTCGGTGTGTCGCGCCCGTTACGCATCCGCCAACGATGCATTTCAAAATATATCCCGCACCTTTCTCTCTGTTTGTTCTGCCGGGCAGTCACTCACCCGTCAGCTTCCTGATTACGCACCTCCCTGCTCATTGACCTCATCCGATGAAAAGAGGAGTCATCTGAAATAGGAGGATTCGACTAAATAAAGAAACCACCCAAAATGAGAGGAACCACCCCAAAATGAGAGGACCACCCCAAAATGAGAGGACCACCCCAAAATGAGAGGACCACCCCAAAATGAGAGGACCACCCCAAAATGAGAGGACCAT
>SVPN01000036.1 GCA_015065805.1 Oscillospiraceae bacterium
TCCTCGGTGACATACACCGGCACATGCTTGCGGCCGTCGTGGACGGCGATCGTGTGGCCGACGAAATCCGGGAAGATCGTGGAGCTGCGGCTCCAGGTCTTCAGGATGCGCTTCTCGCCGGCGGCGTTCATTTCCTGGATCCTCTTAAGCAGCACAGGCTGTACGAAAGGACCCTTCTTTACGCTTCTTCCCATAAATCTTGATCTCCTTTCGATTACTTGCCGTTGCGGCGCTTAACGATGAATTTATCCGAACGGTTATGCGGCTTGCGGGTCTTGTAGCCAAGAGCCGGCTTGCCCCACGGAGTGACAGGGCCCGGACGACCGATGGGGGAACGACCCTCACCACCACCGTGCGGGTGATCACAGGGGTTCATAACAGAACCGCGGACGGTCGGACGCCAACCCATATGGCGTTTACGACCGGCTTTACCGATCTGGACGTTTGCGTGCTCGATGTTGCCGACCTGGCCGATCGTAGCCATGCAGTTCAGCGGCACATAACGCATCTCACCGGAGGGGAGACGAACGAGAGCCATGTTGCTCTCTTTGCCCATCAGCTGAGCCATAACGCCTGCCGAACGGGCGAGCTGAGCGCCCTTGCCGGGATACAGCTCAACGTTGTGGATGAAGGTACCGGTCGGGATGCTCGACAGCGGCAGGGCGTTGCCCGGCTTGATGTCGGCGTTTGCGCCCGACTCGATCACGTCGCCGACCTTCAGGCCGACGGGAGCGACGATGTAGCGCTTCTCGCCATCCTCGTATTGCACAAGGGCGATATGAGCGGTACGGTTCGGATCGTACTCGAGGGTCAGCACAGTGGCGGGCATATCCGCCTTGTTGCGCTTGAAGTCGATGATACGATACTTCTGACGGTTGCCGCCGCCGCGATGGCGGACGGTGATGCGGCCGTAGCTGTTACGGCCGGCCTTTTTGCTCTTGGGAGCAAGCAGGCTCTTCTCGGGACCCGTTTTCGACAGACCGCTGTAGTCCAGCGAGGACATACCGCGACGGCCGGGCGTAGTCGGCTTATACATAATCATAGGCATGTAAATTCACTCTCCTGTTCTTAAGGCTTTGCGAGGCGTTGCCTTCGCCCCATACGTTGCCTGACATCGTGTTCTTTCGTAGGTGTTTCTTACGCCATACCGTCGAAGAACTCGATGGTCTTGGAGTCGGCGGTCAGGGTGACGATCGCCTTTTTCCAGTCGGAACGGTAGCCCTCAAAGCGGCCCATACGGCGCTTGGCACCCTTCATGCTGATGGTGTTGACCTTGGCGACTTTCACGCCGAAGATCTCTTCCACAGCCTTTGCGATCTGGATCTTGTTGGCAGTTTTCTCCACTTTGAAAGTGTACTTTTTGTCCGCCATCAGGGTCACGGATTTCTCCGTCACGACCGGGGCGAGAATGATATCGCGAGCGTCCATTATGCGTACACCTCCTCGATCTTAGCGACCGCATCCTTCACAACGATGAACTTGTCAGCGTTGAGGATGTCGTAGACGTTCAGGGTGTTGACGAGAGCCGTCTTCACACCGGGGATGTTGCGGGCAGAGAGAATGACCTTCTCGTCCTTCTCTGCAGTGACCAGCAGAACCTTCTTGTCGGCGCCGAGAGCCTTGAGCATCTCCACAACCGTCTTGGTCTTGATGGTCTCGAGGGTGAGCTCGTCGAGGATCATCATATCCTCAGAAGCCACCTTGGAAGAGAGCGCCGACTTCATAGCCAGGCGGCGGACCTTCTTGGGAAGCGCGTAGCTGTAATCGCGGGGCTTCGGGCCGAGCGCGATGCCGCCGTGCGTCCACTGGGGCGAACGGGTCGAACCCTGACGGGCGTGACCGGTGCCCTTCTGACGCCACGGCTTCTTGCCGCCGCCGCTGACTTCTGCGCGGGTGAGGGTCGATTGCGTGCCCTGACGCTGGTTGGCCAGGTAGTTGACGACCATGCTGTGAAGAACCGTCGCGTTGGGCTCGATTCCGAACACAGCCTCGCTCACTTCCATCGTACCGGTTTGCTTACCGGTCATATCGTAAGTAGTGATATTCGGCATGATTGTTTCCTCCTTTACGCCTTCTTGACGGAGTCGGAAAGAACCACGATGCCCTTGCGGGGGCCGGGAACGGCGCCGCGCACAGCGATCAGGTTGTTCTCCACATCCACTTTGACAACGTCCAGGTTCTGGACGGTCACACGCTCACAGCCCAGGTGGCCTGCAGCCTTGGTGCCTTTGAACACGCGGGAGGGCGAAGAGCACGCACCCAGCGAGCCGGCATGGCGGGCGTTCGGACCGGTACCGTGAGACTCTCTCAGGCGGCCGAAGTTCCAGCGCTTGATAGCGCCGGCATAACCTTTACCTTTGCTGGTGCCGACCACGTCCACGCGATCGCCCACAGCGAAGGTGTCAGCCTTCACGATGTCGCCGATGCTCAGCGCATCGCAATCATCAAAGCGGAATTCCTTGAGCGTCTTCTTGGGCGCCACATCCGCCTTATCAAAGTGCCCTTTCATGGGCTTGTTGACGTGTTTCGGAGAAACATCGCCGAAGCCGAGCTGAACAGCGGCATAGCCGTCATTCTCGACCGTTTTCTTCTGGACAACCACGCACGGACCCGCCTCGATGACGGTAACCGGCACAACATTGCCCTTCTCGTCGAAGATCTGCGTCATGCCGATCTTCTTGCCGATGATGCCTTTTTGCATTGTCTATACCTCCTTGGTTATTGGTTGACCGCTTGCGCAGTCAACATGACCTCGCGGGAGAGATCCTGCAAGCCGTTCGTCTTATCATCGCCTCGCGGGTGTTTCACAGCACGCTGTGACCTGCCCGGGCTTGTGAGGCTTATAATAAGGAATTACAGCTTGATCTCGATCTCCACACCTGCGGGGAGCTCAAGACCCATCAGGGCCTCGACTGTCTTGTTGGACGGACGAAGGATGTCGATCAGACGCTTGTGCGTGCGAGTCTCGAACTGCTCACGCGAGTCCTTATACTTGTGCACAGCACGGAGGATCGTGACGATCTCCTTCTCGGTGGGCAGCGGCACGGGACCGGAAACGCGAGCGCCGGTGCGGCGAGCGGTCTCCACGATCTTCTCGGATGCCTGATCGACCAAGCGGTGATCATAGCCCTTCACACGGATACGGATTTTTTCTTTGACTGCCATTTGAAAACGCCTCCTTAATAGTTTTGAGTTGGCGGGCGACGCCGATTCTGCACACCCTGCCGGGTGTTTCTTCCGCTTTCCCGAAAAAAACCGGAAATCAGACTGGTTTCCGGCGCAAATCGATCGTCCTGCTGTTCGTACAAGCGCACCTTCCGCGGCAACTCTCCGTTGATCGGCATCGAACAACGGTACGGCGTGTTTCATCGTACTCTTCGCAGCTTTCTTTCTTCGCCCGGTTTAAAATCGGACATACTCCACGGAAAAACCGACCGTTTCGGTCGCAACCTCCCGCTTCAACGCATATCGTGCAGTCTGCAAACGCTTGATAAGGGCGCATTTCACCCCTATTTCCACGCGTGCCTAATGAGTATACTATGTTTTTTACAAAAAATCAAGTCTTTTTTTGTAATTTTTTCAGAATTTTTTTGCCTTTTCTCTATACCACAAAATATAGGGATTTTTCGTAAAAAACACCACAAATTATGTGTAGTGGATTGCAAGAAATCCGACGATGTATGCGGATCTTGACTTTTACAGATTACTGTTTTATACAATTACCGAAGGCTCCCCTCTGCCCTTATCGGCAGGGGCGGTAAAGCCTTCTTTTTTATATATCCTTTCTTCGGCGTGTCCGTAGGGCGCGCAAACCCCTGCGCGCCGCAAAACGAAACGGATACATCCGTTCCCTACAACGTGTGTGTCATCCTGAGCGTTAGCGAAGGATCTCCCACGGCGAGCGCATCCACACGGGATCCTTCGGCTTCGCCTCAGGATGACGTGCACTTACATACAAAAAACGACCCTGCCGAATTCGGCAGGGTCGTTTTATATTACCTATTAGTTGTACTTCTTGCGACCAACATACGAGGTGTGCAGGGTGTGGTGAGCCTTGTGGCCGCCGATGCCGTCAAAGTAGGTGTCATACAGCTCTTTGACAACGGGCGACTCGTGCGACTTGCGCAGGGTCATCGCCGCATCCGCATCGTACAGCGCCTTCGCACGCGCGGTCTTGAGATCCACGGTGTTCAGCACGGAGCCGGGCTGGACAGGCTGACCGCCGCCCGTGACACAACCGCCGGGGCAGCACATGATCTCGACGAAGTGCCAGGGAGCAGTACCGTCTTTGATCTTTGCCATCACTTCGTTTGCCGCCTTCAGGCCGCTGGCAACCGCCACCTTGACCTCGAGGCCTGCGATGTTGTAAGTCGCTTCCTTGAGGGACTCGGTGCCGCGTACTTCCACGAAGTCAACGTTTGCCTGGCTTTCGCCGGTGAGCCAATCGTTCGCGGTACGCAGAGCCGCTTCCATAACACCGCCGGTAGCACCGAAGATGACAGCAGCGCCGGTATCTTCACCGAGGGGGCTGTCGAACTCTTCGTCGGGCAGAGCGGTGAACTGGATGCCTGCGCGCTCGATCATACGGCCGAGCTCACGCGTGGTGATCGCGATATCCACGTCGGCAACGCCGGCAGCGCTCTGATCGTCACGGCCGACCTCGAACTTCTTCGCGGTGCAGGGCATAACCGCAACGGACACGATGTTCTTGGGATCGATGCCCATCTTCTCTGCATAGTAGGTCTTGATGACCGCACCCGCCATTTGCTGCGGGGACTTGCAGGTGGAGAGGTGAGCGAGCTGCTCGGGATAATAGAACTCCGCAAACTTGACCCAACCGGGCGAGCAGGAGGTGATCATCGGGAGCACGCCGCCGTTCTTCACGCGGTCAACAAACTCGTTGGCTTCCTCAACGATGGTGAGGTCAGCCGCAAAGTCGGTGTCGAACACCTTGTCAAAGCCGAGACGGCGCAGAGCCGCAACCATCTTGCCTTCCACATTGGTACCGATCGGCATACCGAAGCACTCGCCGAGAGCCGCACGGATGGAGGGAGCGGTCTGCACAATGACGACCTTCTCGGGATCGGACAGAGCCGTCCAGACTTTCTCGGTGTCGTCCTTTTCAACCAGCGCGCCGGTCGGGCACACGACAGTGCACTGACCGCAGGACACGCAAGGCGTATCGTTGAGGGGCTTCTCGAAAGCGCAAGCCACGTGGGTATCGATGCCGCGATCGTTCGCGCCGATGACAGCGACGAACTGCTCGTTACATTTCGCGATGCAACGACGGCACAGGATGCACTTGTTGTTGTCGCGGATGAGGTGCGGAGCGGACGCGTCGATCTCATACTGCGGGCGGAAGCCGTCGTAAGCGCCGGTATCTTCCACGCCGTAGTCGCGGCACATCTTCTGCAGCTCACAGTTGGTGGAGCGCACGCAGGAGAGGCACTTCTTCTCGTGGGTGGAGAGGATCAGCTCGAGCGTGGTCTTGCGCGCCTTGCGCACCTTCTCGGTGTTGGTCTGGATCTCCATACCCTCGGCAACGGGATACACGCAAGCGGTCACAAGGCCGCGGGCGCCGGTTGCCTCCACAACGCAGATGCGGCAAGCGCCGATCTCGTTGATATCCTTCAAAAAGCACAGGGTCGGGATCTCGACGCCTGCCGCACGGGCGGCTTCGAGAATGGTAGAACCTGCGGGCACGCTGACAGCAATGCCGTTCACTTTTACATTCACCATATTCATTTCAGCGTACTCCTTTCTTATTCCTTGGTGATCGCGCCGAACTTACAGTTGCCCATACAGACGCCGCACTTGATGCACTTGTCGGTATCGATAGCGACGCTGGGGAGCTTGTGGCCGGGAGCCACATAGTCGGTCACGGAGATGGCGTTGACGGGGCAGTTCTTCATGCACAGCTTGCAGCCGATGCACTTGTCGGCATTGACCTTGAACTGCAGCATCGACTTACATACGCCCGCGGGGCACTTCTTGTCAACGACGTGAGCAACATACTCGTCGCGGAAGAACTTGAGGGTTGCCAGCACGGGGTTGGGAGCCGTCTGACCAAGGCCGCAAAGGGAGTTCGCCTTGATGTAGTTGCACAGCTCTTCGAGGCGGTCGATGTCCTCGAGGGTGCCTTTGCCTTCGGTGATCTTATCGAGGATCTCGAGCAGACGCTTGGTACCGACACGGCAGGGCGTGCACTTACCGCAGGACTCGTCCACGGTGAACTCAAGGAAGAACTTCGCGATGTCCACCATACAAGTGTCTTCGTCCATAACGATCAGACCGCCCGAACCCATCATACAACCGATCGCGGTGAGGTTGTCATAGTCGATCGGGGTATCGATGAGGCTTGCGGGGATACAACCGCCGGAAGGACCGCCGGTCTGAGCCGCTTTGAACTGCTTGCCGCCGGGGATACCGCCGCCGATATCATAAATGATCTCGCGCAGGGTGGTGCCCATCGGGATCTCGACAAGGCCGGTGTGCTCGATGTTGCCGCCGAGTGCGAAGACCTTGGTGCCCTTGGACTTCTCGGTACCCATGGATGCGAACCAGTCAGCACCCTTGAGGATGATCTGCGGGATGTTGGCGAAGGTTTCCACGTTGTTCTCAACGGTGGGCTTGCCGAACAGACCCTTGACCGCCGGATAGGGCGGACGCGGACGGGGCTCACCGCGGTTGCCTTCGATGGAGGTCATCAGCGCGGTCTCCTCGCCGCAGACGAATGCGCCTGCGCCCAGACGGATGTCCATATCGAAATCAAAGCCGCTGCCGAAGATGTTCTTGCCGAGCAGGCCGTATTCACGCGCCTGATCAATGGCGATCTGCAGACGGTTGACCGCGATGGGATACTCCGCACGGACATACACATAGCCCTGCGTTGCACCGATGGCGTAGCCGGCGATGGCCATAGCCTCGATGAGCGCGTGGGGGTCGCCTTCGAGGACGGAGCGGTCCATAAAGGCACCGGGGTCGCCTTCGTCGGCGTTACAAACAACATACTTCTGGTCAGCCTGATTGCGGGCAGTCAGCGACCATTTGAAGCCGGTCGGGAAACCGCCGCCGCCACGGCCGCGCAGACCCGAATCGGTGATGATCTGGATGACCTGCTCGGGGGTGTACTCGGTCAGGCACTTACCCAGAGCCGCATAACCGTCCATACCGATGTACTCATCGATATTTTCGGGGTTGATAACACCGCAGTTACGCAGTGCCACACGAACCTGCTTCTTGTAGAAGCCGGTCTCGTTCAGCGACACGCTGACATTCTTGGGCAGATCCACGCCGTCGCCGGTGTCATTGTAGACAAGGCGCTCGACAAGACGGCCCTTGAGCAGATGCTCTTTCACGATCTCCTCGACATCGTCTGCCTCAACGCGGCTGTAGAAGGTGCCTTCGGGGTAGATGATGACAACGGGACCGAGTGCGCAAAGACCGAAGCAACCGGTCTGCACGATCTTGACTTCTTCGGCGAGGCCGTTTGCCTCAAGGTGCTGTGCAAACAGCTCCTGGAGCTTTGCACTGCCCGACGAGGTACAACCCGTACCGCCGCAGATCAATACATGTGAACGAACCATACTGTTATCCCTCCAACTTATTCAACATTGCCGACGGTGTAGGCTTCGACGACCTTGCCGCCCTTGATGTGCTTCTCAACGATCTCCTTGACCTTTTCGGGGGTCAGCTTGACATAGGTGGTCTTGACGTCGCCCTCAAACACTTCGGCGACGGGCTCGTACTGGCAAATGCCGATGCAGCCGGTCTGGGTGACGGTCACTTCGCCTGCGAGGCCTGCCTCGTTCACTTCCGCCACAAACGCGTTGAGAACGGGACGGGCGCCTGCCGCAATGCCGCAGGTGGCCATACCGACCACGATGCGCTTCTCAGCGGAGCCTTCGCGAAGAACGACCTTGTCCTTCATCTTTTCACGGATTGCTGCGAGTTCTGCCAACGATTTCATATTCTCAAATCCTTTCTGTAAAATATGCTTTGTATCAAACAGTCGCGGAATACTGCTCGCGCAGATATTCCTCGATCCATTGCAAAACTTCATATGCCCCGAGGGACACATCTTCCCCGAGCACCTCGCGGAGCTCAGCGGTTTTCAGCTCCACCGCTCCGTTCGGAGTTGTGTGGAGAAAGTGAAAATCAATCTGCGGTGAACCCTGAATGAGGGTGGTGACCGTCGGGATCATATCCCCCAGCGGCGTGTAGTCAAGATGCGTCTTGTCAAACACCGCCGTCACCGTTGTGCCGTGCGCGTCGGGATTCTCCTGTGCCGTATCCGACACGATGGTCACGTGGCCGCCCGTCTGCTCCGCCGCCAATGTTAAAAGCGGCACGCCCATACCGACCTTGCGCGTGGTGCGCGTGGTATAAAACGGGTTTTTGAGCTGCTCGACGGTTTCATCCGTCATTCCGCAACCGTTGTCGCGGATGATCAGCTCCAGTCGCGTTTGTGTCTCCGTGAGGAGGATCTCGATCAGCGTGGCGCCCGCCTTGACGGAATTCATCGTGATATCCAGAATGTTGAGCGACAGCTCCTTCATCGGTATCCCTCCATCGCCGCGGCGGCGGCACGTAATTGTTCAAACAGCCGCCGTCTCACAAGCTCACTGCTGTAGGGTTCATCGTCGATCTCGAGCGAGCAGCATTTTTCGCGGATATCCCACAGATAATGGGCGTCCGAGCCCGAGACAAACATCAGATCGTTCAGGTTGCTGTGTTGTGCACACAGCGTTTCTCTTGTGTCGGGATCGTTCAGCTCCGCAATGCCGAACGGCGGATCGTCCGGAAACGCACCCAGCACCGCTAAGATGCCGTTGGCGGGACGGTCGATGTGCGCGGGCCAGCAGACACCGCGGTGTGCGACACACAGTGCCGCGGCTTCTTCAATAGACAGGGTGGTTGCCATCGGGAGGAACCAGTCGTCCACACCGATCACGTCATCGTTCCCGTCCATAATCATCTGCTTGCCGAAGATCTCGACTTTATTTTCCACCAGCAACCGTCGTGCGGTGACCGCTTCATCGAAGCGCATCGCCTCATCGAGCGTTTCAAACAGACACACAAGGTGAATGTCTTCGGCGGTGGTCAGCTCCATTCCCGCGACGGGGATGATCCCCTGCCGTTTTGCCGCCGCGAAAAACGCGGGGCAGTTTTTCGCCGTGTTGTGATCGGTCAGCGCCATGATCTGCAGCCCGCAGATCGCGCCCATACCCGCGATGTTGTTCGGGGTCATATCGTCATCCGCACACGGCGACAAGCAGGAATGGATGTGAAAATCGTAATAATAGGTGCTCATACGCCTTCACCGTCAAGCAAGACACCGATGCGCTTGCACACCGTAAAGGTGGGCTCTGCCGATCGCACAAGCGTGACGCCCTTAGCGGCGGCCGTTTGCACGACATCCTCTTGCACGTGAACGTTTTCCGCCAGCACGACGCACGCCGTATCCGCCAGCGACGCGACCGCCACGACGTTGATGTTGGTCATAATGGTGACCCACGCATCGCCGTCCTGTGCACGCCCCATCACCCAGCTCAGCAGATCGCCCGCGTAGCCGCCCGTGACCTCGCGGTCATAGTCGGCAACGGTGATCTCCTCCAGAGAGAGCCGCTCGATCAGGTCTTTGACGGTCATTCGGCATTCTCCTTTCGCGGGGGACCGATGCGACGGCGACGAAGCTCGGCGCATTCGCTTTTCAGCTGTTCGCACAAACGGATCACGCAATCCTCGGGAGCCGCTTCACCCTTGACCACATCCTCGGCAAGCGCGCGACAGGTCGGTGCACCGCAGGAGCCGCAGTCAAGACCCGGGAGCTCCGCGCACAAGCGATTGATCTCGCTCATACGGCGCATCGATTCCACCATACTGTCGGCAAGCCGCGTGATCGGGCGGCAAACCGGCTTGTCGGTGAACAACAGCTCGTCGGGAATGCGGTTGTCGGGGTCATCCCCCAAGAAGTTCTGTGAGACGGGCAGATACCGCCGAAGCGTCTGCAGTCGGGTACGTGCGATGTACGGATTTTCCACCGCCAGCACGCCGCCCACGCAACCGCCCTCACAGGCGTTGAGCTCGATAAATTCCAGCTGCGGCAGCTTGCCCGTTTCGATCTCATCAAGGACATCGATCACGTTGCGGATGCCGTCAGCGGCAAGATAGCTTTCGTTGAACACCGCCGAGGATTCACCGCCCGACGTTGCCCAGCTGATCCCGATCATACCCGAGTGAGAGACGGGTGTCGGAGTTTTATTCTTATGCATCACGTTGATGAGCGCAAAGTAGACATCCTGCATCGATACGACGCAGTCCACACTGCTTTTGCGCGAGCCGAAGCCCTGCGCCACGTAGCTGACCTTGGCGGGACACGGCGAGATGAAGCACACACCGATGTCCTGGTCGGACAGCTCGGGATGCTGCTTCTTCGCGCGTTCGCGCGCCAGATCGGCGGCGATCTCCATCGGCGGAAGCATAGGCATAATGTTGTCATATAATGACGGGAAGCGCAGGGCGATGAGCCGCACCACGGCAGGACACGCCGAGCTGATGATCGGACGCTTTACCCCTTCGCGGCGAATGAAACGGCGCGTATACGCCGACAGCAGCTCCGCCGCCGCGGACACCTCAAACACATCGTCAAAGCCGATGTCAAGAAGCCCCTGCAACACATAGTCCACGTCGTCAAGATCCTCAAACTGACCGTAAAGCGACGGCGCGGGCAATGCGATCTTCCATTTGTAGCCGTCCATGGCTTCTAATTTTTTGTAATTCGCCTTTTTCGCCTGGTTCGGACATACCCGTATGCATTGACCGCAGTCGATGCACCGATCCGCGTTGATGACCGCGTGTTTATCGCGGATGCGGATCGCCTCGGTCGGACAATGCTTTATACAAGTGGTACATCCGTTGCACTTCGATACATCCAGGCAGACGGAATGTTCATACCTATTCATATGTCCTTATATCCTTCAGACCGATCGGATTCAGGTCTCTTCAAGGTTGACGCGCATCGTGATCGTCGTGCCCTTGCCGACCTCGGATTCGATCTCCATAGTATTGGTGTAGCGTTTCATATTCGGCAGGCCCATACCCGCTCCGAAGCCGAGCGAGCGCACGTTGTCGGGAGCGGTGGAGAAGCCCTCCTGCATCGCCTGCGCGATGTTGGCAATACCCGGACCGTGGTCGGTCAGGATGATCTCCACATATTCCTCGGACACCACCACGTCGGCTTCACCGCCGCCCGCGTGAATGACCATATTGATCTCGCCCTCGTACATCGCGATGGAGACCTTGCGGATGATCTCGGGAGAGACGCCCAGCTCCCGCAAAATCTTCTTGACCTGTACGGATGCCTGACCCGCCGAAGTGAAGTTGTCACCGTCCACATCAAAGTGGAAGCGCAAGGTTTCACTCATACGGTAACACCCTTTCCGAGTCCCGCCGTGTACAGGATACCGCACGCCTCGTACATTCTCTTGGAGGTGGACATCAGGGTGATGCCCGCGTCCTTGGCAAGTGCGATCATATCCTCGGTGGGAGCCTTTGAGCGCACGAACACGATGCAGATCATATCCATCATCTGCGCCGTGCGGATGACCTGTGCGTTGACAAGACCTGTCAGCAGCACCGCCTGATCCTTGACGTACGCCAGCACATCGCTCATCATATCACTGCCGCAAGCGGAATGCACATCCTTGTCGAGGGTATCCTCACCGACGATCAGCTCCGCATCCAACAGCTTTTGGATTTGACGAATTTCCATACTCTTTAATTCCTTCTCAGTCGATTACGCCTGATATTTTGCCAGGATCGCGGGGACATCGTCCACCGTCAGACGGCCGTGAACGTCGTCGTTGACGGTCAGAACGGGAGCCAGACCGCAAGCGCCGATGCAGCGGCAAGCCGTCAGCGAGAAGCGACCGTCAGCGGTGCACTCATCCGCACCGATGCCGAGCATCTCGGAAAGCTTGTTCATAATGTCACCCGAGCCCTTGACGTAGCAAGCAGTACCCAGGCAGACCGAAATGTTGTATTCACCCTTCGGGGACAGCGAGAACTGCGCGTAGAACGTCGCAACACCGTACACCTTTTCCACCGAGACGCCCATACCCTCGGCGATCATTTCCTGCACCTCAAACGGCAGGTAACCGTAGATATCCTGTGCTTCCTGCATAACCTTCATCAGGTAGCTGGAATCGTGCTTGTAGGTGTCGATGACCGCCTTCAGCTTCGCTTCCTGCTCAGGAGTGCCCTTAAACGGCAGTGAGCTTCTTTTCTTTTGCATAAAGCATTTCCTCCCTCTTTGTTCGGTTTGTATCGGTTTTTGGGCAGACCTCTACCCAGTTTCCCCGATTGTACATTTCATTATATCGCACTTTGAGCCGTTTTTCAATGGGTAATATGCAAGTTTTTGCGGAATTTGTTAAAAATTTATCAGTTTTTCGGGGCGATTTTTCACCGCGTTTGCGGTTAGCAAAAACTAACCGCCGTAGCATCTTGTCTTTTCCTGTCGGATATGGTATTGTATAAGATATAGTACTATATGAAAAAGGAGTCGGTTTCTATGCTGTTTTTTTACATCCGCCACGGCGATCCGATCTACAACCCCGACAGTCTGACCCCGCGAGGTCATCTGCAGGCGCAGGCGCTCGCCAAGCGCTTGGGGCTGTACGGCATCGACCGCGTATTCTCTTCCGATTCGACCCGCGCCCTGCAGACGGCGCAACCGACCTGCGACCTGCTTCGCTTAGAGCCGACCGTCTGCCCGTGGGCAAATGAAAACCGCCCGTGGGAGCGGATGTGCGTGTTTTATGAAAACGGTGCGCGGGAATACGTGTTTGAGGATCCCGCCTCCCGCCGCCTGCTGGCATCGGAGGAGATGCGCAGACTCGGCAACGACTGGGGCACACACCCCGCCTTTTGCGACACCACGATCCCCGCGTGCTACGAGGAGATCGGGCGCGATGCCGACGCGTTTTTTGAATCGCTCGGCTACCGTCACGACCGCGAACAGCACGTGTATATCCCCGTTGCCCCCACCGAGGAGCGTGTGGCTTTGTTTGCGCACCAGGCGTTCAGTATGGCATTTTTAAGTCACGTGCTGGACATCCCCTACCCGCTCTATGCGACGCATTTTGACACCTGCCACAGCGGTATGACCGTCATCGAATTCCGTGAGCAGGACGGCGTGGTGATCCCGAAGATGCTGCAGCTTTCGAACGATTCCCACCTGTACCGCGAGGGATTGCCGACAACATATCAGAATCGTTTGTATTTTTAAAAATTTTTTGTCGGTTTCCCGCGAAAACCGTTTTGCCTTGTTGTATAATAAAAGCGGATAATTTGTAAAGGAGGTTTTTAGATGAACACCAAATTTGATGTCATTATGAACGCGCCGCTTTCCGAGGAGATCAAAGCCCTCGTGAAAAAGTGGGACAACCTGTCGGAGAATCTGCGCACGTGCAACCGCGACGTGCCCGTGCTGTTGCCCGATCTGTTCTGGATCGTGCAGAGCGGTGCGGGCAAAACAACCTTTCTGCATGACCTGACAAACTACCTCAAGGACACGGGGAATCTGATGGACTTCTACGGCAACGTGGATATGTTCGAGTTCCTGCTTGGCTACTGCCCCGAGCATCTGCCCTTCACCGAGCTTCAACGCCTGATGGACACCGTCAAATCCGCCGCCGGCTTCCGCAACGAATTCCGCGGTGTGATCAGCATCGACATCGACGAGTGGGTGGAGCACTACACCGAGCGGCATTTCATCAGCTTCATGGAATACCTGGCGGCAAACAGCGAGCATTGGCTGATCCTGCTGAGCGTCTCGCCGAAAAAGGGTACCGTCCTGCAGGAGCTTCAGGCGTTCCTGTCGATGTATCTCCGCCTGGAAACCGTTCATCTGGATATCCCTGCTGACGATCATCTGGTGCACTGCACGGAAACCTATCTGAATAACTGCGGCTTTGAGCTGGACGACGGTGCGCGTTCGCTGTTGCGGAACACGTTTGCGGCATTGCGCAAAAACCGCTATTTTGACGGCTACAAAACCGCACATTTGCTCGCCAAGGACATCGTGTACCATCTGTACACCAACGAGACAACTCCCGCACAGATGCTTTCGGCACAGACGCTTGCCGACTTTGCCGAAAGCAGCCGTTATGTGAAAAGTATGGTGTGTGCCGCGTCGGATTCCCGCAACACCATCGGATTTCTTGACTGATAAGGAGGGCGCTTACTATGTCGAATGAACAATATAAATACGACCGCTATGCCGCTTTAGACCAGGAAACGCGTTGGGCAACCGAGGACGAAATCCGCCGTGCCGGCACGTTTGTCAATCTCACCGCCGAAACCTATGAAGCGGGCGGTCTGCCGCTGATGTCCGACGGTAAAACCGCTTACGTGGACGGCAAGGACACCCACACCATCATCTTCGGTGCTACAGGTTCGAAAAAAACACGCCTGTTCTGTATGCCGATGGTCAATATGTTTGTCCGTGCGGGTGAATCCTTTGTTGTCACCGACCCGAAGGGTGAGATCTACAACCGCACCGCCGGTATGGCGAAAGCCAACGGCTACAAAACCGTCGTGATCAATCTCCGCGACATCGGCAAGGGCGATATGTGGAACCCGCTCGCACTGCCGCTGGAGCTGTATCGGAACGGCAACCGCGAGGACGGTGTGGCGATGTTCAGCGACTTCATCAGTATGATCGCCGCTCCGCAGTTTGAGCGCACCAACGATGTGTTCTGGCCGCAGATGGCGTCCTCGTTTGCCACGGCAAACCTTCTGCTTTTAGCGGAATGTGCCAAGGAGGAAGAGGTCAACCTTGCAAGCCTCGGTGCGCTGTGTATGCAATCCAACGAAAGCCACCTGAAGTGGCTGAGCGATCGGATGAGTGCCGAAACCATCGCGGGACTGAACTTCCGCAACGTGCTGACCGGCGCCGACAACACCCGCCGCAGCGTCTATGTGTCGTTGTACGGTATGGTCAGCCCCTTCACCTCGCAAAAGAACCTGACAGCAATGCTGTCGGGCAACACGATGAACATCGCGGACTTCGGTCGCGAAAAAACCGCCGTGTATCTCATCATCCCCGATGAAAAGACCACCCTGCACTTCCTTGCCACGGCGTTCATCAAGCAAACCTATGAGATCCTTATCCGCGAAGCGCAGAAGGAAGCGAACAACCAGCTTCCCGTGCGCGTCAATTTTGTGCTGGATGAGTTCTGCAATATGCCTAAGGTGCCGGATATGGCGTCGATGATCTCCGCGGCACGCAGCCGTAACATCCGCTATTACCTCATCGCACAAAGCAAGCACCAGCTTCAGGGCAAATACGGCGAGGACGCCGACACCATCAAGGGCAACTGCGACAACTGGGTGTTCCTGACCTCCAAGGAGCTGGATCTGCTTGAGGAGATCAGCCAGCTTTGCGGCAGTGTTTATACCGCCGCAGGGCATCTGCGGCGCCTGATCTCGGTGTCCGAGCTGCAACGCCTGAGCAAGGAACGCGGCGAAGCGCTGATCATGCACGCGCGCCAATACCCCACCATCTCCGCTCTTGCCGATATCGACAGCTATGAGATGTTCAAGGGCTACGAAGCGCCCGACCTTTCGTCGATCGAACTGCCGTCCACGCCCGTCTTTGATCCCAAGCACCTTATCAAGGATGCTATGGATCACAAGTGCAATATCCCGTTTGCCGATCCCGATGTTCCGTTCCGATATTTCGACGAGCCGCAGATCCCGAAAAAACCCGACGCTTCGTCCGAAAGCACCGAAGATCAGCTGAAACGTTTCTTTAACAATTAACCGTTGAAAGGAGTCTCCTGCTATGATTATCCAACCGTCGTTTTACGAAAAAGAAGGCAACACCGAAAAGGGTTATGACCTGTTCTCCCGCCTGCTCAAGGATCGCATCATCCTGCTGTTCAGCGAGGTCAACGATGACCTTGCCTGCACGATCATCGCGCAGATGCTGTATCTGGAGTCGGTCGATCCCGACAAGGAGATCTATCTCTACATCAATTCCCCGGGCGGCTCGGTTTCGGCGGGCCTGGGTATCTACGACACGATGCGCAAGATCAAATGCCCCGTTGTGACCATCTGTGTCGGTCTTGCCGCCAGTATGGGCGCGTTCCTGCTGTGCGCAGGCACGAAGGGCAAGCGCTACGCCCTCGCCAACAGCCAGATCATGATCCATCAGGTGCTCGGCGGCACACAGGGTCAGGCGACCGACATCGCCATCGAAGCCCAGCATATGCTTCGTATCAAGGAACGTCTGAATGCCATTATGGCAAAGAACACCGGTCACACCCCCGAAGAGATCGAGAGTGCGACCGACCGCAACAACTGGATGTTCCCCGATGAAGCCCTTGCTTACGGTCTGATCGACCACATCATCGACGGCGAGGAAACCGCATAATATCTTACTTAAAAAAAGGGGCTGTCGCGTTAAGGAACAATTGCACAAACCATCTTGCCTCTCCCCTCGGGAGAGGTGGCACGAGCGCAAGCGAGTGACGGAGAGGGTAAAAGAAAAGCAGCGAAAAAGCATTGCTTTTTTTGTTGAAAGCCCTCTCAGTCTCGCCTATCGGCTCGACAGCTCCCCCAAAGGGGGAGCCAAGAGAATTGTGCAAAATGTCCTTAACGAGACAGCTCTTTTTCTTCATTGATTTTTCATCTGTCGCAGGAACAGCAACACCGCCGCCGCAAACAGCACCGCCGCGTAGCCGAGCACCCACCACAGATGCGGCAGGCACGCTGACAGCTCTCCCGAAAGAGCCGCCCTCTCTAACTCCACCGCGTGCACAAACGGCAACGCATAGGCGATCTTCTTAAACGCACCGCCGACCAGCTCAAGATCGAACCACACCCCCGACAGCCACGCCGACAGATTGGTCAGCAACGCGCCGCAGATGCCGCCGACCTGCTTGCTGTTGAGCACACTGCCGCACAGCAAGCCGAGCGCAATGTACAGCATCGCTACAGGCAACGCACACACCACCGCCGACAACATATTGACCGTGATCTCCAACCCGAAGAATGTCCCCGCCAGATAACAGATCGCGCTTTGTGCGAGAGCAAGCGGCATTACGGGAAGCGTGTAGCCTGAAATGAAATCCGTCGGCGTCAGCGGCGTGGTATACAATCGCTGTAACAACGAACTGCCTCGGTCGGACGCAATGAGCGTTGCGGTGAACAGCGTCAGAAACGACAGTCCGAATACCGCCACTCCCGGAGCAAGCTGTGTGATCTCGAACAGCGGCACGGGAACATTTGCCTGGATCGCACTCATCAACGCCAGCAATACCAGCGGAAACCCGAGCCCGAAGGCAAGGTTGAGCGGATCGCGCAGGATCTCTTTGACATTGCGCCCTGCAAACGTCAGCATTCTCATTGTGCCACCCCCTTGACAATGCGGATGAACGCCTGTTCGAAGCTGTCGGTTTCGGCACGCTCTTTGATCGCCTGCGGCGTGTCGCACAGTATCAGCCTGCCGTCCTTCATGATCGCGACGCGGTCAGACAGCGCTTCGGCTTCTTCCATATAATGCGTTGTCAGCAGGATCGTCACCCTGCCCTTGAGCGCGCGGACAATGTCCCACAGATCACTGCGTGCCAGTACATCAAGCCCGAGTGTCGGTTCGTCCAAAAACAGGATCCGGGGCTCGCTGATCAGCGCCATAGCGATGCTCAGGCGGCGTTGCCAGCCGCCGGACAGCTTTCCTGCTTTTTTATGCAATACCTCCCGAAGCCCCAACAAGGCAGTCAGCTCGGTCATCTTCGCCTGCTGTTTTTCCTTGTCAAACCCGTGCACACCACCCATCAGCTCGAGGTTTTCGCGCACGGTCAGACCGCGCGCGACCGCCGTTTCCTGCGGCGATACCGCTATTTGCTTTTTGACCTCGTGCGGCTCTTTCACGATGCTCTTGCCGAGCAAAACCGCATCTCCTTCGGTCGGTTGCGTCAGACAGGACAGCATTTTGACGGTGGTGGTTTTGCCCGCACCGTTGACTCCGAGCAGAGACATCAGCTCTCCCTGACGGATGTCCAGTGTCAGATGATCCACTGCCGTAACATCCTTATAGCGTTTTGTCAATCCCTGTATACGAACCGCATCCATTTCATCATCCCTCCGTTCCGAATTGCTTGCAAAGCCCCTGATAGGCATCGGTGAGCATACGGCTGATCAGCTCTGTCGGCAGATCTAAAAAACCCGTTGCGTACATAGCGGCGATGCCGTGCACGTATGCCCACATTTCCAGGTGGAACAGCTGTGCCTGCCCGTCACTCAGCCCTGTGTTGCCCTGCACCAGATGCTCCATCCGCCGCCCGAGATCCGACGCGACCGCTTCGTCGCTTTCCTCTTCGTCCGAACGGTCGCGCATATACAACAGACGGAACAGCTCTTGTTCTTCCTTTGCAAAGCGGATGTACGCCATACCGCTCGCTTTATACGGCGGATACTGCCCGCTCTCCGTTTCCCGCTGTATATACGCTTCGCACCGCGCCTCAGCTTGCGCAACGACCGCCAGCCGTAGCTCCTCCATCGTGGCAAAGTTGGAAAACACGGGCTGTGTCGAACAGTTGAGCATCGCCGCGATCGCACGGGCATTGAGTGCCTGCGCACCGCTTCGGCGCACAAGCTCCACGGCGGCGGCAAGAATGTCTTCCCTTGTTACTTTGATTTTCGGCGGCATACCGTACCTCCTTATAGATAACACTTGTTATATATCTATTGCTATTTTATACTGTTTTCGCGGTTTTGTCAAGTGCCATGCGGGACGTATTTCTTGTGTATAGGAAGTGCAGAGCACCCTTGCCTCCCTTGTTAACGGCCCATGCCGGCCTCTCTTGTCCCTTTGGGACAATTCACCTTCAGGGAGGCGGACAGGCACGTAGCGTTGGTGGAGGGATTCTTCAAAGGGAATCCCCCTGTCGCCTGCGGCGACATCCCCCTTTAACAAGGGGGACAAGGATTTGGGGGTACTTTCCGCCTTGTGGAAAACAGCGGTCTTCTTGCCTCCCTTGTTAAAGGGAGGTGGACAGGTTATCATTTGAAGTGCAACACTCGAAAAAAAGAAGACAATATGCTCACCTTAGTGTAAAATGTAGTTACCACACAAACAAACTACACGGGAGGTAAGCATATTGCCTTACACACATTTT
>SVPN01000037.1 GCA_015065805.1 Oscillospiraceae bacterium
CTCATTATCTCCGAGCATACCGTTAAGGATTATGTGAAAGATATTTATATTGCTTTGGAGGTTCACAGCCGCATAGAGCTTGCCGCTTTGGTGAACAACTACCGCTTGGCTAACAAGAAGTGATTAATGATATATAAAAGTAAAAGGCTCGGAAGTTCACGTACTTCCGAGCCTTTAGAGATATGTATGTTATTAAAGCAATGCATTACACGGATTGATTCAACCACAGTAAGGGTGGATTTCATCAGCGTTAGCTGATTTCATCCTTACGTCAGCAAAGATTTCACTAAAGTCTCTGTCAATATGGTTTCGAACAACCGAAAACGATACATCTTGATGAAAATGCGGTTTTATGGTATTATCAGATGAAAGGTGGTGACAAAATGATCGTAAAAATATCTCAAACCGCATCAAATATAAAACAAACATTTGATATCGAAAGTGACGACTTTTATTATTATGGTGAACTGGGTAGTATGAGTCGATTTCAAACTATAACACTTTCAAACAATGATACTACAATTAAAGGAATATATACTCTTTCGAAATGGGTTAACTATATACCTTTTCGATGGCTTTTCGGTAAAGCAAATCTTACAAGAGTTTTTCGTTTGTATAAAAACGAAAACATATACGGAAGCATCGTTTTGTCAAAACACGGCTTTATAAAAAGCTTTTATGCAATTGCATTCGATAGTGGTGAGGTTTTTCATTGCTACAGCCGTTCAATAGGCTCGTATAATTATGTTTCCATTTATGAAGGCGATAAGCAAATCGCTTTGATAGAAACCTATTTAAACACTAATGATTATAAATACATTCATAAATTATATGTTTTAGATGAATATAATCGGTTCGCTGATACATTATCGTTTTTTGTTCTTTATTTTGCGAATTATCGTTTCGCAGAGCGATTTCATATGAGCAAGGGTTCCTATTACGAAAAATCGTGGAGTTTTTCAAAATACAATGATAAGTATAACCCAAAGTGGCGTGAAACATATTTCCCTGATGAAAACTTTTTCGGCAAGACAAATCTATAAGGGTGTCTTTTGGTTGATGAGATGAAGCTCGGGAAGAATCTACCCTCCGTTCGTCGGGAACGACCCGTCATCTTATCCCCAAAAACAAGGCGGACGAAATGTCCGTCTTGTTTCTTTTCGCGCAGTATGCTATACTTGTAAAAAAAGGCGGTGATGGTATTCCGATGGACATTTTGTATGCCGATTCTCATATTGCCTTGTGTGTCAAGCCTGTCGGGCTTGACAGCGAGCACGAGGTGCCCGCAGCCCTCAAAGAACAGCTCGGCGGCGATTTCTTCACCCTGCACCGTCTTGACCGTGCGGTCGGCGGTGTGATGGTGTATGCCCGCACCAAGGAAAGTGCCGCCGCACTGTCCAAAGCCATTCAGGACGGCGAGATGATCAAGGAATATCTTGCCGTTGTTCACGGCACACCGCCCGAAAGCGGCGACTGGGAGGATCTGCTGTTCAAGGATAGCCGAAAAAACAAGGTCTTTGTTGTCAGGCGTGAGCGACGCGGTGTCAAAAAGGCACGCCTGACCTTTGTGCGCCGATCGCAGGGCGACACCTCCCTTGTGCACATCCGTCTGTACACGGGACGCACGCATCAGATCCGCGTGCAGTTTGCGTCGCGCGGATATCCGCTTGTCGGCGACCGCAAATACGGTGCCAAGGACGATGAAACAGCACCGATGCTGTTTTCTCATCGTCTCACCTTCCCGCTCAACGGCACCGCCGTGAGCTTTGAAGCGATGCCGACGGGTTGGGACGCGTGGCTGTGACCCGATGCTCCTTTCCCCTGCACTTCTCAAATTTTTATTCTCGGATAGGTGAACCATGATGAAAAACCGTTCTTGTGTTCTTTGTGTAATCTTTCTTGTACTGGTGATGATCTGTATGAATTCCTGCTCTCAAAAAGCCCTTGTGGACATCGAATACACCTTTGAAGGCGCGCACGCCGAAGAAGCAGGATATGCCCAAGGAACGATCACGCTGACGCCCGCGCAGGACAACCCGCGCAAGGATGGCTATTACCTGCTGTATTTTGCCGAAAAGGGCGGTTTGCTGGACGGCTATGACGAGTTCGCCTCCATCCCGATCACGGGTGAAGCCGTCACCTACACCGTGAAAGACGCAACGCTGTTGCCGACGGATGCCACCGCGCTGGCCGTATTCGAAAGCGACACGCGTTTTCTTGACGAGCAACCGGATTATCAGACCCGTGCAGGCATCCTCAAGCTCCCGAAAGACAAGCATCTGAAGCTTCCGGAAGCCTCGTATACCTTCGGCGCCATTTCGGATGTACATATGAACTACGAGCCGTACAACCGCGGCCCGTATCAAAAATGGGAAAAGGCTCTCTGCTTCTTTGCGAAAGAACAAACGGATGATGTGATCGTCACGGGTGATATGACGGGTGATGAGCACGAGGGAACATTGGATGCGCAATACAAGAAGTATCTGTCCATCATTGACGCGTCCGATTATCCCACCGAGCATATTTTCGAAGGCATCGGCAACCACGGCAACACCGAAATCGGTCGCGAGCAATTTGTCCGCTACACCGAAAACGCCGAGCAGGTGCATCCGTTTGAGGGCTCTGCGTGGTTTTATGTTCTGCGCGAAGGACAATCCCGCGACAACCTGTTCCTGTTTATGGCGCAGGAGCTCAAAGCCCCCGGTGACAGTCCCGCTTACGACAACTTCTCAAAAGCGCAGATCGACTGGGTGGCGCAGACGCTCGATGAGTTTTCGGGCACCGACACCAATATCTTTATCATTCTGCATTCGCCGTTCCTCAATTACGGCGCCAGCGACCGTCACCCGGGCGGATACACGGGGATGATCACCTTCAAACCGCAGTATTTCCAGACGATGCGCCTCAAACAGCTGTTGGAAGCACATAAGGATGTCATTGTGCTGTCGGGTCACAGCCATCTGTCGCTGTATGACAACGAAAACTATTCCGACGAAAACGGTACCTCCTGCCGTATGATCCATCTGGGCTCGGGATGTCAGCCGAATTCGTACGGCACGGGTGATACCTTCACGCGCAATACCGACGGTCGCTACGAGGTCACGCCCGAGTACGGCAGTGAAGCGTACACCGTCGCCGTTTACGACGAATACATCGTCTTTACGGGACGCAATCTTTCCACGGACAAGATCATTCCGTCGGCGTGCTATCTTCTGCCGACAGTGACGGAGGATGCCGAATGAAGCCGTCTCGACTGTGGTATGCGTTGGCATTTTCGGTCTTGCTGATCACCGAGATCCTGATCGCGCTCTATGTACGGGATGCCTTTATCCGCCCTTACGGCGGAGATATCTTGGTGACGATCCTGATCGGTTGCCTTATCCGCATTGCTTTTCCGAACAAGCTCCGTCTTCTGCCTTTGTGGGTGTTTCTGTTTTCCGTTGCCGTGGAAACGGCACAGTATTTTGACATTGTAACGTGGCTCGGTCTGGGAGACATCGCCTTCTTCCGCATCCTGATCGGAACCTCGTTTGCGTGGCTCGATATCGTGTGCTACGGTATCGGATGTTTGCTGTTCTGGGGGCTGGATGCCCTGTTACACCGCTCTATCGATACAAAGTGAGGGATCTACCGATGCTGTATTTTGTCAACGATTATTCCGAGGGCGCACACCCGCAGGTGCTTGACGCTCTTGTACGCTCCAATGCAGAGCCGCTGTCGGGCTACGGCACCGACCGCTTCACGGCACGCGCCAAAGAGAAGATCCGCGCGGCGTGCGGCATCGCGGATGCCGATGTATGGTTTTTAGCAGGCGGCACACAGACCAACCAGATCGTGATCGATGCCGTGCTTCACTCCACTGAGGGCGTGCTTGCCGCCCACACAGGACACGTTGCCGCACACGAAGCGGGTGCGATCGAATACAGCGGTCACAAGGTGCTGACTCTGCCGCACAAGGACGGCAAGCTCTGTGCGGAAGATGTGGAGGCCTATCTCAAGGGCTTTTATGCCGATGCAAACCACGAGCATATGGTATTCCCGGGGATGGTGTACCTCTCCCACCCCACCGAATTCGGCACACTTTACACCAAAGCCGAGTTGGAAGCTCTGCACAGCGTGTGCGCACAGTTTGACATCCCGCTGTATCTCGACGGCGCGCGCTTGGGCTATGCCCTTGCGTGCGAGCAGAGCGATGTGACCCTGCGCGACATTGCCGCGCTGTGCGATGTGTTTTACATCGGCGGCACCAAGGTGGGTGCGCTGTGCGGAGAAGCGGTGGTATTCACCCGACGCAATACACCCAAGCGGTTTTTGACCGTGATCAAGCAACACGGCGCTCTCCTTGCAAAGGGACGGCTTCTCGGGGTGCAGTTTGATGCGCTGTTCACCGACGGATTATACGAAACCGTCGGTAACACCGCGTTGCAACACGCCGCAACCATCCGCAAAGCGTTGCTCAGCAAAGGCTATGAGCTGTATGTCGATTCCCCTACCAATCAGCTCTTCCCCATTCTGACCGACGAACAGCTTGCCCGCCTTGGTGAACAGGTCGCCTACAGCTTCTGGGAGCGTTTGGCGGACGGACGCACGGTCATCCGTCTGGCAACCTCGTGGGCAACGACCGCCGAAGCGGTAAACAGCCTGATCGAGTGGCTCTGAATACACATAAAAAATACCGACGGTTTTGAAAACCGTCGGTATTTTTTATTGGTATCAATCAGTTGGTGAACGCCTGAAGCATTGCGCGGGCATCCTGCGTGTTCACGGCGCCGTCGCCGTTGTAATCGGCAAGCGCCAATTGCTCTGCCGTCAGCGTGTTGCCGAAGACCGTTTCCAGCATCAGCAGACGCACATCCTGCGTGTTCACCGTGCCGTCGCCGTTGATATCGCCCTGCTGTTTGTCGGGCTCGGGATCGGGCTCGGGCTCCTGCGCGGTAAGAGAACCGCTGGAATACGCGCCGTCCTTGACATAGTTGATCGCCTCATAGCGCGAAATCTGCAAAGCGTTGAGGGTCAGCGTTCCCTTCCCGACAAGTGTCACGGTCACCGATTTGACGGTGCTTTCGGCAGGAATGCCGCCGTTCCACTCATAATAGCCGTACAGGTTCATATCCACAATGTGGTTGCCTGCGGGAAGTGCCTCGGGCACGGTCTCTAAGTTGAAGTTGTTGAAATACTCGTTTTTGAACTCCATCGTGGCATCGCCGCCGTCGGTGGTGACAACCATCGACACATTAAACGGTGCCGTAGCGTTGACATCCATCAGCAGGTTCACAAGCTCTGCGGGCTTAAAGGTCACGTTCGGGGTGAACCTGACGCTGTAGCCTGCCGTGCTGTCCGCATTCATCGTCAGCACGCCGTCGTTGTAGACATACGAGCCCGTGCCGCTGAGCTGCTCCACGTTCTTGTTATACACCGAATGATACGCGCCTTCAAGCTCAAACATCGGCGTCAGCTTGAGGTCGTACAGTCGCGTGTAGGAGTCCTTGGCACCGATGATGAAATAGGTCACCTTCGTGAATTTGATGTTGCCGCTTGCAGGTGCGTGACCCAGATTGCGGATGTACGAGCCGACGTTGTAGAACTCCTCTAAGTAGCCCGCCGCAAAGTCGGTTTCGGTGAGGTTGGCAACATCCGACAGGTACAGATCGTGTGCTTCGCCGTTTTTGTCCAGATAGGTCAGCATCACGTTAAAATACGACGTGCCGTCCTTCTTGATGTACAAATAGGAATCTCCCACCGAATCAAAGCTGTGTTCATAGCTCATATACGCCGACGGCCACGACCAGTTGTCGTCGTTGGTCACGCCGTTATAGAACGTGACAGAGCCGTATTCATCGTTGTTCCAATAGGGCCAGATCGCACCCTGACCGTTGAAGTCGTTGAGCACCATCTGTTGCTCGTTGGGCATCAGATTGGTGTTGGCACCCCAGTACTGCTCGTCCCACTTGGCATACAACGTGAAATCGTACGGCACGGGGCTGGAGAAATCGTACGGGTCGGTCAGCTCGGGATTGCAGTACCAGCCGCCGAAATCGAACGCATATTTGTAGGGAGCGGTCGGCTCGGTGAGGGCTTGTCCGTCCGTAACATAGACAGGATCGACCGCCGAACCGCCGTTGGTCTCAAAGCTGATCTTGTGGCGGGTCACCATATTGTTGTAGCCGTAGGTCTGCATAATGGTCGGGTAATCCTTGAATGCGACATTGCAATCGAGCGGATAGCCGTAGCTGTCCTTCCAGTAAGCACCCGCATACACCTGCGTACCACCCTGGTTGTACCATTTGTACTGCCACATACCGTACTTGGAGCGGTAGGAGGTGTTGTCCGACCAGGGATTGTACTGCGCACCCGTTGTGGCGCTCTTAACCGAGGCGATCCAGGTATCGTAGTTGTTTGTGTAGGAGGACTGCAGATCCGCCAGCACATAATATCCCGCGTACACACCGGGGAAATAGCCCGCATTCGCAAGGGTCTCAGCCCAGCCGAGGCACAGCGAGGTCGTTTCGGATGCGGACAGATCCTCGTGGCTTTTGCGTCCCGCGGACGAATCGCCCGGGTACTCCACATCGTAATAGATCGGGTACTCGAAGTACATATTGTTCGCCTTCATAATGTCGATGCACCAGTTCGCATCGGCGACCGCGCCCGCGTTGGTCATACGGCAGGTGTAATAATACACGCCGATCTTCATACCCGCTTCGCGCGCCATATTGTACAGCTTGACAAACGAGGTATCCTGATTGCGAAGACCGCTCGAAAGCCCTTCGTAACCGATACGCAAAATAACGAACTCACAGCCGTCCGCTTTCATTTTGGCGAAATCGACCAGGCCGAAGTTTGTGGAGCCCTGCGTGTTGTAATAGGACATATCACAGCCCCACGCGTGGATACTGCCCGTGCCTGCTCCGCCGCCGCCCGTGATGGCCGATGCCGACAAGCCGAACATCGAGCAAAACAGCGCTACGGCACAGAACACGCCGAGACATTTTGCAAACAATCGTTTCATACCGACTCTCTCCTTTTTTTGGTTATTCCCAATATACTATATCACTTTTGGATTTCTTTTGTCAAGTTCACCCAAAGAAATCCGCATCTTTGCACCAAGTAAAATCGGACACCCGACGCATACGCATCGGGTGTCCGATCGGCATTTCTTATTGCGTGAAGGACTGGAGCATCGCACGCGCGTCCTGCGTGTTGACAACGCCGTCGCCGTTGTAATCGGCAAGTGCCAGCTGCTCTTTTGTCAGGGTGCCGCCAATCACCGTTTCCAGCATCAGCAGACGCACATCCTGCGTGCTGAGCTCGCCGTCGCCGTTGACATCGCCCTGCTTGTTATCGGGCTTGGGATCGGGTTCGGGCTCCTGCGCCTTCAGCGAACCGCTGTTGTACGCGCCGTCCTTGACGTAGGTGACGGAATCGGTGCGCGCCGCCTGCAACGCCTTGAGCGTCAGCGTGCCCTCACCTGCCAGTGTGACGGTCACCGACTTGACGGTGCTCGATGCGGGGACACCGCCGTTCCATTCATAATAGCCGACAAGGTTCAGACTCATATTGTGATTACCTGCGGGCAACGCCTCGGGTGCTGCAGACAGCTCGAACACGTTGAAGAATTCGTTGCGGAATTCGATCGTCGCATCGCCGTTTGCATTGGTCAGCTCCATCGTCACATTAAACGGAGCGGACGTGTTCACATCCATCAGCAGCTTGGTCAGATCCGCGGGGTTGAAGCTGACGTTCGGGGTGAACTTCACGCTGTAACCCGCCGTGCTGTCCGCATTCATCGTCAGCACGCCGTCATCGTAAACAAACGAACCCGTGCCGCTGATCTGCTGTGCATCCTTATTGTACAGCGAATGATACGAGCCCGCCAGATCAAACTTCTGCGTAAACTTCAGATCATACAGCTTCACATAGGAATCCAGTGCGCCGATCACATAATAGGTCACTTTTGTGAATTTCACATTGCCGCTTGCAGGTGCGTGACCCAGATTGCGGATATACGAGCCGACATCATAAAACTCCTCCAGATAGCCGGCTTCAAAGTCGGTGCCGCCCAAATTGGCAACCTCCGACAGATACACTTCCTGCTCTGCGCCGTTCTTGTCCAGATAGGTCAGCACCACGTTGAACTGTGCCGTGCCGTCCTTCTTGACATACAGATACGCATCGTTGACACTGTCAAAGCTGTTTTCGTATGTCATATATGCAGACGGCCACGTCCAGTTATCATCACTTTTCGCGCCGTTGTACATCGTGACCGAGCCGTAGCTGTCGTTGTTCCAATACGGCCAGATCGCGCCCTGACCGTTGAAATCGTTGAGCACCATCTGCTGTTCATTGGGCATCAGGTTCGTTTGCGCACCCCAATATGCCTCGTTCCACTTGGCATACAGCGTGAAGTCATACGGCACGGGAGTACCGAAGGTATACGGATCGGTCAGCTCGGGATTGCAATACCAGCCGCCGAATTCGAACGCGTACTTCGTCGGGACAGTCGGTGCGGCAAAGCCCTCGCCGTCCTTGACCTTGACCGGCTCCACCGCCGTGCCGCCGTTGCTTTCAAAGGTGATCGTATGCTTTTTTACCACGTTGTTGTAGCCGTAGGTCTGCATGATCGTGGGGTAATCGCGGAACGACACGTTGCAGTCCAGCGGCCAACCCACGGAGGATTCATACCAATACGAGCCATCGTAGGACGGCTCCGACCACGAATCGCTGTACCACTTGTACTGCCACATACCGTAGGTCTTGCTGAAGTCCACATTGCCTATATTGTCCAGATTGACAATCGTGCTCTCTGCGGGCTTGTACTGCGTACCGCTGGTTTTGCCGTTTAAAGGCTTCGGAACCCACGTGTCATAGTTGAATTTACTCGAATTCTGCAGGTTGGTCATCGCACAACCGATATTCGAATACACGCCGGGGAAATATCCCGCCGCCTCCATCGTCTCACACCAGGCAAGGCAGAGATTGACCTGCGTCGAGGCACTCAGGTTATAGTGAACATCCGCCTCAATATCGAAATAGATGGGATACTCAAAATACATATCGTTCTTTTGGATAATATCCAGACAGAACTGTGCATCGCCGATGACGCCGGCGGTCGTGGTTTTGTAGCTGTAGTAATACGCGCCGACGTGCATTCCCGCCTCACGCGCCATATTGTACAGCGTGACAAAGGTGGGGTCCGCCCGACGGTCACCGTAACCCGCTTTTTCATCACCGATACGCAGGATGACAAACTCACAGCCATCCGCCTTCATCTTTTTGAAATCCACCAAGTCATAATTCTGGGTACTGCCGCCGACGTTCCACCAGGACATATCGCAGCCCCACGCAAAAATCTTGCCTTCGCCCTTCTTGGTAGCGCCTGCAAGCGCAAAGGCTGACGGTGCCGCCGCCGCAAGCATCGAGCAAAGCAGCATCACAGCGCACACAACACTGAGAAGCTTTGCCGCCAATCTCTTCATAACGATCCTCTCCTTTTCAAATTTTGCCATCCTATAGTATATCGGATGAATCGCCTTTTGTCAAGATGACTAAAAGTTGTTCGCTTTTCGGGAAATAATAAAGGCAAATACCCGATGTGTACACATCGGGTATTTGCCTTTATTTGATACAGATTATGCCACAAAGCTCTTCAGCAGATACCGCACGTCCATCGTGTTGATGACGGCATCCGCATTGACATCCATCGCCAGACGACCGACGGCATCGAGCGAGCTGTCCCCCTGCAGGGTAACGGCTAACATCGCACGGGCATCCATCGTGTTGACGATACCGTCGCCGTTGATATCGCCGCGGATCACCACGACGGCTTCGTCCGCAACCGCGCCGTTGACGATCAGCTGCAGCTTCATTCCCGTTGCCAATGCGCCGCTGACAGCGTTTCCGCTCGTATCTGCAACCTGCAGATACTCCGCATTATCCATCGCGGCGATCAGCTGATCAGCCGTCGTGCCTTCGGTGAGGCATTCCAGAATACCGTTTGTCACGGCATACTGACCGCTGATCTTCGAAGGAACATCCGAGGCGGGTGCCATATTGGTCAGTGCCACCATATTCAGATGCACCGAGGTGTCCGTTGTGCCGACAACGGTGATATCGAAGCCAACAACCGTGACGATGCCGTTATCGGTGATATGCCCCTGCGCCTTGAGATAGGCACCGAAATCGATCGTATACACGGTACGCTCCGTTTTGGCAGGGAAATCAACCAGACCGAGATCGGTCATCGGCATCAGCTGAACCGTCTGGCGCACGCCGTTTTTATCGAGATAGGCAACCGTCATATTCCATTCCGCCGTTGTCTCCGTGTCGATGGTGAAGTACGGCGTGACATTGACATTGACCGTTTGCTCATAATCGGTGTGCACATACGGCCAAAAACGGCCCTCGCCGCCCTTGTACAGCGTGACGGTGCCGTTGCCGTAGCCGTAGTACGGCCAGACCGAGTCATCATCGCCCGTTTTCGGGCAAACCGTCACATTTTCGATCGGCATCAGGTTCATACCGATCACCGTGCCGTTGACGGCTTTGTCAATCGCCGCCTTGCGGACACCGAGACGGTAAGCATCCTTCGTACCGCACGTCAGCTCCATCTTTGCAAGCGCGATTGCTTCGGTGAGCGCCGCGCTCGGGGAGGCAATCTCTTCGGCTTTTTTGACTGTCAGCTCCAAGGTTTCCTTGGTGGTGAAATCGGCTTTGTAACCGGCAGGCAGGCAATTTTCCAGCAGGAACGCGGTGAGCACATCCGCCGCCGCCTTATGCTGAGCGACGTTCGGGTGACCCTCGCCGCCGAGCGTGCCCTGAGGAAGGATCGTGAAGAAGTAGCCGTCCTGCGCTCCGCCGAGCTCCGCCACAGCGGCGGTCAGCTCCGTCTGATAGGTCACGCCCATCATACCCGTGACCCACACGATCTTGGCATTCGGGTTCTTCTGACGCGCCATCGTCATCAGATTTTTGGCACCCGCCTTGAACTGATCACCGGTCAGGCTGATGCGTCCTGCCGATGCCGCCGAGGCATCGTTTGTGCCGAGGTTGATGACCACGATGTCTGCAGGCGGATCAAAATCGTACAGTCCCGCTTCGGTATGGTCGCGCCAGTAAGAGGTGTACGGGAACATATCCTGAAGATTCAGGCTCGTGCCGCCGGGATTCCAGCCGCCGCAACAGCCGTAGCCGCTGGTCTGCGTTACGCGGACATTCGCGCCGAGCGCCTCACCCGTGAAATAGGCGTAGGTCTGCAGGCCGTCCTGATACACAGGATAGCTCGCATTTGCCGTGTCATTGGTGGCAAGGTTGCTTGCGCCGCCCGAGATCGAGTCACCGACAACCTCCATCACGATCTTATCCGCAGGAGGAGCCGCAACAGGTGTTCCGGTAAAGGTAACGCCCCAAACGGTCATCAGACCCGAGCTTGCCTCGGTCTGCTTGTACACCTCGATGTGATGATAGCCGTCTGCCAGATTTTCCGCAAGTGTAATGGATTTATACACCGATTTGGCAGTTGTGCCCGTGTATACCTCCACAAGCTTCTTCTGAACGCCGTCCACAATAACGGTGAGGAAAATATTGTTGGTGTACTTGCACCACACATCCGCACCGATCGTCACGTTACCGCTGCCCTGAAAATAGAATTCAAAGCCCGACGACGAGGTGTCCATATTCAGAGCACCGTCAACGATCTCCACACGTCCCTGCGTTTTATAATACCCCGCAAGCTGTGTGAAGTTGTAGGTTTGTGCCGAAGCCGCCGCAACAAACGCCATCGGGCAGGCAGTTGCCAGCAGGCACAGCACGCAAAGGAATGCCAGTATACGTTTCATATTCTCGACTCCTTTCCAGTCTGTATTGTCAGTTTAACACGATAAAGCGAATTATTCAAGTATTGCCGTAAATTTTTTCATCCGCCCTCCCGTTCCTCTCTGCTTTCGTAGTAGGCGTGTACTAAGCTGCGGTAGCCGAGTGCCTTGATCTCATCGTAAGACAGGGCAAACCGTCCTTTGTTGCGTTTGTCGGTCGCCAGATAGCGGATGCAATCAAGCATATACGCATCGATCCGTCGGAGCGTTTTGTCCGTGTTGATGATCGGGAAAAACCAGCGCGTCCATGTCAGTTCACCGCTTGTCGGGTTGTCATACAGCTTGGCGTTGAAGCGCTTGATAAACGCGCGTGCCGCATAGATGCGCGGCAGTTGCTTTTTGTCCGCCCACCGTGCCAGCGCACGGGTCTTTCGCCGCATTTTCGCCTTGAGCTTTTCATAGGATACCTCACTGATGTCCACCGTGCCCTCGTGATAGGAAAATCCTAAAAATGTCCATTCCTGATGCGGCAACGCCACCGCTTCTTTTTCGGGATTGACCGTCAGCCCCTTTTCGGCAAGCACCGCTTTGATGCGTGCGATGCTGTCTTCGAGCTGTTCCCGCGTCGATGCCAGCACCAAAATATCGTCCGAATAGCGCATATAGGGGATTTGCTCCTGCCGGAACTGTTCATCCAGCTCACGCAGATACAGATTTGCCAGAAACGACGCGATCGGCACACCCGCCATAATGCCTTTGGGCTCTTCTATAAGACGATCCTCATACCGCGCGTGAGGATCGGTCAACAGCTTCTTCAAAAACCCGAACAGCGGCACATCCTTTTCCAGAACCCGTTGCAGATCGGGCAACAGCTTTTCAATATCGACCGAGCCGAAATAATCGTGGATATCCAGCTTATACACGAACCGCTCATCAAGCCTATGCACCCGCAGGATCCGCTCCGCCGCCACGCGCACGCCCTTGTGCTTGCGGAAGGAATAGAGGTTCGGGGCAAAAATGCCGTCGTAAGCGTGCAACAGATGCGACAGCAGCTTGAGCAGATAATTCTCTTCACGTTTAAAACGGTACACCACCCGTTTGCGACCGACCTTCGCCTTGTTGACCAGCAGCTTTTCGGGCGGTTCCAAACCGCCGCCGTTCTGAATATGCTGTGCAAGAGGACGGTATTCTTCGCTGTCGATAAAGGCACGCAGATCCTGCAGCTCCCTGTCCCGCATATTCCCCTGCGCGACCTTGTGTGCATAAAATGCCTCCCACACGGCGGCATCCGAAAGCATCTGCAGCATACTCATAAGACTTCCCTCCTCTGTTTTTCGGGAGTCGAAAAAAAAGAAAACAGAGAGAAAGAGTTTTAACATGGCAATTTTGCCATACAAAACCGTACACAGACCGGTTGCCTGCAAAACACGAATAGGTCTGTGCTGGGTTCCCCGCAGGCGCGAATGCGTTTCTCTCTGTCTTCTGTTTTATTGTAGCATAGTCTTTCAAAAAGTGCAACTGTCACGCGAAGGATTTCAGAACGCCGCGTTCATCGCCTCATAATAATCCCGCACATAGTGATCCGCGGTGCTTTTGAGATATTCGGCACGCTTCTCGAAGCGATCGTAAACCGCGCACACGGGATAGCCCGCTGTCTTGGCTGTTCGCACGGCATAGGAGGCATCCTCAAAGATCCAGGTCTGCTTCTTGGGTGTCCCCATAAAGGCGGTTGCCGTATCATAGATCAGCGGCACCGTTTTATCGGTTTTCAGCTCGGTGCAGGTGAACAGGCAATCGAAAAACGGCATCAGCCCCAGCCGCTCCAATGTCGGCTGTGCAAGACAGCGATCGGTCGCCGTTGCCACGCACATTTTCACACCGCGGTCCTTGAGCATCTGCAAAAACTCCCGCACGCCGTTACACGCGGTTGCCTGCGCGGCGTAAAACGCCGCCACCTCGGCATTGATACCGTCGATGATGGTCTGCACATCGTCTGTGATGCCGTACTCGCGCTGAAAATGCTGTGCGGCACCGATCATGCCCTGATACAAAAGCGAGTCCGCTTCCCCGCAACGCGACACCAATCCGCGACGCTCCAGGTACCGTTGCCCCGCGGTTGCCCATCCCTCCATAGAGTCTAACAGTGTGCCGTCCATATCAAAAATTGCCCCTTGCATTGCCATGGAACCGTCCCCTTTCCGTCGGGTACTATCATACACCCTTTCCTTCGTTTTGGTCAATTATATTCTACGCTTTTGTTGCATCCTACAATAATCACCAAGTATTGATGTCGAAAAGTTGAAAAAATCGTCAATTCCACCATTGCTTTTTTCTTCTAATAAGTATATAATCATCGACGGCGCAGAAAATGCGTCAACAGGAGTGAGTCTGCACTGAGAAGAAGGAGGGTTTTGCGGTATGGCTGCACAAATTGTCGCTATCTGCATCTTTGTGATCATGTTCGGCTTGGTGATCACGGAAAAAATCGAAAAACACATTACAACTCTGGTATGCGGCGCGGCCGTGATGCTGTTGGTATTCGGCTTCTTCGGCGGATGGAATTTCCACACAATGTGGGAGGTCCTCAGCTTTGAGCCGCTTGCCACTCTGGAATTCTGGTGGAGCGGTCTTGCTCACGAAGGCGGCGGACACGCAGGCGGCATTGACTGGGGCACCATCATCTTCCTCGCCGGTATGATGATCATGGTCGAAGGTATGGCACGTGTGGGTTTCTTCCGCTGGCTGTGCCTGACGCTTGCCAAGCTCGTCCGCTACAGAGTGATGCCCATTTTCCTTGTGTTTATGGTGATGTCCGCCTTCCTGGCGATGTTCATCGACAGTATCACCGTGATCCTGTTCTTAGCGGCAGTCACCATCGAACTGGCGCACCTGCTGAAATTCAACCCCGTTCCGATGATTATGGCGGAGATCTTCTGCGCCAACTTAGGCGGCTCTGCCACGATGTGCGGTGACCCCCCGAACATCATTATCGGCAATGCTCTTCACCTGACGTTTTTTGATTTCCTGATGAACACCGGTCTGATCGCCCTGATCGCAGTCGTTTTCATCATCGTATATTTCTACTTCTGCTTCCGTAAAGTGTATCGCACCGCCGGCAAGAATGTGGATATCTCGACAATGCCCGATCCTGCATCGGTCATCACCGACAAAACCGGCTTCATTGTCAGCACGATCATCTTCCTGGCAACGGTTGTGCTGCTGGTGACCCATTCGATGACCCATCTGAGTGTTGCCGCCATCGGCACCTTCACGGCAATCGTCACCTTGCTTGCCAATCTCAAGCACGCCAAGCACCTGCTCAAGCTGGTCGATTACAAGACTCTGCTGTTCTTTGTGGGCTTGTTTGTGGTGGTTGCCGGTCTGGAAGAAACGGGTGTGCTGGAGCTCATCTCCAACCTGATCCAGAGCATCTGCGGTAACAACTATCTGCTGATGATCGCGATCATCATCTGGGTATCCGGTGTGGCGAGTGCCTTTGTGGACAACATTCCCTTTGCCGCCACGATGGTCCCCGTCATTCAGAAATTGGCAGGCGGCATCGACATCAACGTGCTTGCCTATTCGCTGGCAATGGGCACCGACATCGGCGGCAGTGCCACCCCCATCGGTGCTTCGGCAAACGTTGTGGGCATCTCGGTCGCTTCCAAAGAGGGTTACCCCATCGGTTGGGGACAGTATTGCAAATATATGGCACCCGCAACCGTCATCGTTATGGCAATCTCGATGCTCACCGTCTGGTTCCGCTACGGTCTGATTTAACAAAAGGAGGCATTTCTCATGGAGCAACAACTTGTGATTTCGGTCGGCCGTGAATTCGGCAGCGGCGGTCACCTGATCGCCGAAACGCTGGCAAAGCGCTTTGACCTGCCCCTGTATGACTACAATCTGCTTGCCGAGATCACCGCCGGCAAGGACATCGATGTGTCCCAGCTCAAGAAATACGACGAAGCACCGCGCATCCGCTTCTTCCATCGCACGGTGAAGGGACACTCCAGCTCTCCCGCCGTCAACATCGCACAGATGCAATTTGATTTCATCCGCAAAAAAGCGGAAGCAGGCGAATCGTTTGTGATCGTCGGTCGCTGTGCGGAAGAGATCCTGCGCGGTCATCCGGCTCTGGTGTCGATCTTTATTTTAGGTGATCACGACGCCAAGTTGGACCGCATCCGCCGTCTGTACAACCTCACCACCGAGGACGCGGAAAGCCTGATGCAGAACACGAACCGCAAGCGCAAGAACTACCACAACCATTACTGCAAAACCAAATGGGGCGATTCGCGCAACTACGAGCTGTCCATCAACAGCAGCCGCATCGGCTACGACGAAACCACGGATATCATCGAAGACTATATCCGTCACCGTTTCCCCGAATTATAACGCATCCCGACGGGGCTGTCGCACGACAGTCCCGTTTCTTTCACGGAGGATTTATGAAACCGCTTCGTCTTTCATCCGAGCTCATCTACATAGCCGCACTGGCAATGATGGCGTTCGCCGTGTCGCTGACGGCCGCCGCGGATTTCGGCGTTTCCATGGTCGTCGCGCCCGCCTATATTCTCAGCCTGAAAATTCCGTTTCTCACCTTCGGGCAGGCGGAATACATTGTGCAGGGCATTCTGTTTGTTGCCTTGTGCGTGACAATGCGTCGCTTTCGACCGCTGTATCTCGTTTCCTTCGCCACCGGTCTGCTGTACGGCGTGATCCTGGATGCGTGGCGGCTGATCCCCTTTCTGTCACCCGAAGCGGTCGGCACTGCACCGATGCCCGTGCGCATCGCCTTCCTGATTACAGGAATGGTGCTGACCTCCCTGTCGGTCGCCCTGCTGTTTCACGTATACATTTATCCGCAGGTGTACGATTTCTTTGTCAAGGGTGTTGCCGCGCGATATCAGCTGAACCGCACCCGCTTCAAGCAGGGATTTGACGCCTCCTGCCTGATCGTTTCGGCAGGGATGTCTCTGCTGTTGTTCGGCGCCTTCAACGGTATCGGCTGGGGAACGCTGCTGATGACCGTGTGCAACGGCGTTATCATCGGCTTTTTTGACCGCCTGATCGGACGTACTACCGACATCCGTCCGACCTTCGGGGCGATTGCCTCCCGCTTTGAGGACGGCATACAATAAACGCAAAAACGGCTGTCACCCTGCAGGGTGACAGCCGTTTTCTGCGTTTTGTCAGTCATCGATGCTAAAATCCTCACGGACGGCCGCGGGGGTCTGGATAAACCACAACACAGTAACCGCCAATGATGCGACTCCCAGGATGATACCAACAATCGTCAAAAATTGTTTCATATGTGTTCCTCTCCTTTTCTGTGTTTCAAGTTTACACTTGTATTGTAGCGTATAATAAACCAAATTTCTACTGTTTTTTTCGCATTTGTTTTTACAATTTTGTAAATTTTCTTGCCCTTGCCGGAATTTTCCGCTGTTTCTTGTGTAAGAAGCACTTGAAACTGCCGCTTTTATATTGTATAATAAAGTGATTATCTATGTGAATCTCTAAAAAGGAGGGTGTGCGATGCACGTATATCTCGACAACAGTGCCACAACGGTTGTGCGCGAAGCCGCCGCCAAAAAAGCCTATGACGTGATGACCGCGACATTCGGCAACCCCTCCTCCCTTCACACACTGGGTATCCGTGCCGAACAGGAGCTGACCGACGCCCGCCGCGCTGTTGCCTCTCTCTTGGGACTGAGCAGCGGCGGTACCGACCTTTCGTGTATCACCTTTACTTCGGGCGGCACGGAGGCGAACAACCTTGCGTTGTTCGGTGCGGCAAACGCCAACAAGCGTCTGGGGAAGCACATCGTCACCACTGCCGTTGAACATCCGTCTGTGCTGGAAGCGATGAAACAGCTTGAGCGGGAAGGGTTTGAACTGACGGTCGTGTCTCCCGATGCCCGCGGTGATTTCGATGCGCGCACGCTGGCTCAGGCTTGCCGTGAGGATACCGTGCTTGTCGGTATGATGCTGGTCAACAACGAGATCGGCACACTGTTGCCTGTCAAGGAAGCGATCCCCCTCATCCGCAAGCGCGCTCCCCACGCACACGTTCACTGCGACGCGGTGCAAGCTGCAGGCAAGCTCCCCGTCAAGGTTCTCAGCTTAGATGCGGACACGGTAAGCATCAGCGGACACAAGCTCCACGCCCCCAAAGGGGTCGGCGCGCTGTATGTCAAGCGCGGTGTGCGCCTGCTCCCGCGGCTTTACGGCGGCGGACAGGAGCGCAAGCTCCGCCCCGGAACCGAAGCGGTTCCCGCCATTGCCGCCTTCGGTGAGGCGATCCGCTTGCTTCCCTCTCCCGCAACGCAGATGGCGCGGTTTTCGGCGCTGAGCGATCAGCTTGAGCAGGGGCTGTCCGCCATCGACAGAGTGGTTCTCCACACCCCCGTCCGTCACGTTCCCTATATCCGCAATCTTTCCGTTTGCGGATTTAAAAGCGAAACGCTTGTGCATTTTCTGGCACAGCGCGGGATCTATGTTTCCGCAGGCTCTGCCTGCGCCAAAGGGCACGACAGCCACGTGCTGAGTGCGCTCGGTCTCCCGCCCGAACAGATCTCCTCCGCCCTGCGGATCAGTCTGTGTGCCGACAATACCGCTGATGATATTCAGACGTTTCTTGACGCTCTCAACGATGCCGTTGCCACACTGGCACACGTGTAATTATCTGAAAGGAAGAATCCGATATGTCCGAGAAAGACAATCTGTTTATCTTTACCGACATTATAGACGATGAACCGTCTTCGTCGGGCTCCGATGAGCAACCTCCTGTGCAGGACGGTATTGTGCTGGAGCCGACTCCCGGTATTGCAAAACGCCCCGTTGCGGAGAAAGCTCCCGTTGCGGAGGAGCCCTCTGTCGCGGAGGAACCCTCTGTTGAGGAGGAAACCCCTGTTGCGGAAGAGCCCTCTGTCACGGAGGAACCCCCTGTTGCGGAGGAACCCTCTGTCACGGAGGAACCCCCTGTCGCGGAGGAACCCTCTGTCGCGGAGGAACCCCCTGTCGCGGAGGAACCCTCTGTCGCGGAGGAACCCCCTGTCGCGGAGGAACCCTCTGTTGAGGAGGAACCCCCTGTTGCCGAAATCGTTCCGATCGCGGACGATACCGACATTGCCTCTGCCGTTG
>SVPN01000038.1 GCA_015065805.1 Oscillospiraceae bacterium
GGAGGTGAAAGCAATGTACGACAAGCAAACAAATGCGATGACTCCCGAAGAAGAACTGGTTGATGTCCTTCTCGATTTCGTCATCGTGGCCGCAACCCTCGCCAAGAAGGTATCCCGTGCGGCAAAGGAAAAACAACTCAAGGAAGGAGGACTCTGCGATGGGAAAGTTCAGCGAACTGGATGCCGTGGTCACCAGCCTGCAATCCGCGGCTGTGGCGATTAACGAAGCCGCTAACGCAATTCGTGAGATGTTCAGCGCGCCGCAGCACGAGGACACGCCGCCTACCGCCGAGGAAAAGACAACGTGGATCGAACCTGTCACTTTTGACGAGTTACACGCATTGTTCAGTTCCAAAAGCCTCGAAGGCAAAGCGGAATCACTCAAGGCACTCCTGAAGAAGTACGGCTGTACCAAGTTGTCCGGCTTGGACCCGGAAAACTACGCCGCCATCTATTCTGAAGCGGAGGTGCTGTAATGCCACCGATCAAACACGCGGTCTTATCTGCATCATCGTCACATCGGTGGCTCAACTGCAATCCTTCGGCGCGTCTTGAGCAAGAGTTCGAGGATCGTGAAACCGAGGCCGCCGCTGAAGGAACTGCAGCACACGCCTTGTGTGAACACAAGTTGCGCCGAGCGCTGAAGATGCGATCGCGGAAGCCGACAAGCAAGTATGACTCTGAAGAAATGGACGAGCATACCGATGCCTATGTGGCGTTCGTGATGGAAACCCTCGCCGAGGCTAAAACGGTGTGCAAGAACCCCCTCGTTCTCATTGAACAACGGCTGGACTTCTCGTGTTATGTCCCAGACGGTTTCGGAACGGGCGATTGCCTCATCGTTTCGGATAAGACATTACACATCATCGATTTCAAGTACGGACAAGGTGTTCTGGTCGACGCCGAGGACAACCCCCAAATGATGCTGTATGCCCTCGGCGCTCTGCGGCTCTTCGACTTCCTCTACGACATCGAAGAAGTGGCAATGACCATCTTCCAACCCCGGCGCGAAAATGTAAGCACCTGGACAATCACTACCGATCAACTGATGTCCTGGGCAAACGAAACTCTCAAACCGAGAGCCGAGCGGGCGTTCAACGGCGAAGGTGAGTATATCCCCGGACCGTGGTGTACGTTCTGCAAAGCAGCGGTCAAATGCCGTGCGAGGGCAAACGCCAAACTCGAACTCGCCAAGTATGAGTTCGCTGCACCGCCTCTCCTCACCGATGCCGAGATCGAGGATATTCTTTCTCGTATCGAAGATCTGACCAAATGGGCAAACGAGATTGTTGCCTACGCCCAAAACGCCGCGATCAACCACGGTAAGGAATGGCACGGTTTCAAACTGGTCGAAAGCAAGACCAACAGACGGTTCACCGATGAAGAGGCGGTTATCGCAGCTTGCAAGCAAGCAGGATACACCGACATCTTCAAAAAGAGCCTCATCTCGCTGACCGAGATGGAACGGCTGATGGGTAAAAAGACCTTCACCGATACCCTCGGCGCGTTGATTGAAAAACCCAAAGGCAAGCCGATGCTTGTACCCGCGTCTGACAAACGTCCGGCAATCACATCCACAGGCGCAAAAACCGATTTTACAGAATATACGGAGGAATGAATTATGAGTAAGCAAAACGGAACGAAAGTTGTGACGGGCGTTGTTCGTCTGTCCTATGCCAACGTGTGGGAACCTACCTCCATCAACGGTAGCAATCCCAAGTACAGCGTGTCGCTGATCATCCCCAAGACCGACACTCAGACCATCGACGCCATCAACGCAGCTGTTGACGCAGCCATCAAGGAAGGTGCGGCTAAGTTCGGCGGCAAGATCCCCAACAAGGCGGCGCTCAAACTGCCTCTTCGTGATGGCGATATCGAGCGCGATGACGAAGCGTACAAGGGCGCGTATTTCGTCAACGCCAACAGCACTACCGCGCCGCAAATCGTCGATCGTGCTGTTCAGCCGATCCTCGACCGTGGCGAAGTGTACTCCGGCTGTTATGCCCGTGTGAGCCTTAACTTCTATGCGTTTAACTCGAACGGCAATCGCGGTATCGCTTGCGGCCTCGGCAACATCCAAAAGGTGAAAGACGGCGAAGCGCTCGGCGGCAAGTCCTCGGCAGCGGACGATTTCACCACCGAACCCGACGAGGATTTCCTGTCCTAATCCCCAGCGTTGTGGGTGGCAGGGTGTATGGCTCTGCCACCCGGCAACGCGCAAAGGAGCAGTTGCTATGAAAAAGTTAAACATCGACCTTGAAACCTATTCTTCGGTCAGCCTTGTAAAAGGCGGTGTGTATCGGTACTGCAACTCACCCGATTTTGAAGTGATGCTGTTTGGCTATTCGGTGGATGACGGTCCTGCGAAGGTTGTCGACCTTACTGCTGGCGAACAAATCCCCGGTGACATCCTTGCCGCGCTTACCGATCCTTCCGTTATCAAGTGGGCGTTTAATGCACAGTTCGAGCGAGTGTGTTTATCCCGACATCTGGGTTTCCCGATCGGACAGTACATCGATCCTTCTTCCTGGCATTGCACGATGGTATGGGCGGCAACGCTCGGTTTACCGTTATCGTTGGAAACGGTCGGTGCGGTGCTTGGGCTTGAAAAGCAAAAGCTGAAGGAAGGCAAAGATCTCATTCGGTATTTCTGTATACCACGAACTTGAGGAAACGACCGCATTGACCGAACAATGCATCGCCGAAAACGCACAAAGCGTCCAGGATCAGCGTGAATACGCCGCCCGGTATTGCGCCTTGGTGGATCGGTACAATGTTGCCAAGGATCGGGCCGAAGCCTTGCAAAAGCGCCGCGATAAACGGCAGGAAAAGTTCGATTTGATTGGTGCGTTTATGTTTGAACTGCACGAACTTGACGAGGCAATAACAGAATTTGACGATCGGCTCTGGGTGGCAACGGTAGACGTAGCGACCGCTTACCACGATGGACGACTGATCTTCCGCTTCAAAAACGGCCTCGAAATAGAGGGATAAACAATCCTCCCAACCGCCAGTTGCATTTCGGTGCGCTGGCGGCTTTTTTGTGCCTTGAAAAGAACGGTGCGTTGTGGTATGATAGCTCATAGATGGAAGGAGGTAATTGCGATGCACAAGATCATACGAAACGCGATCCAATGCAAGCGGTGTGGTGATGTGATTGAGTCGACGGATCGGCACGACTACGTCCAATGCAAATGCGGCGCGTGTGCTGTTGACGGTGGGCACGATTATCTCCGGCGCTCGTTTGCCGAGAAGGATTGCTATATTGAATTATCCGAAACGGCCGAAGAGTAAGGTGAAATAAATGGACGAAATGGAATGGTCGGCGTTATCCGCTGACGAAAAGAAACAACAACTGTTTTTGCGGCAAAAGGAAACACTCGACCTGTTTCTCGAACGCAACGCTATCACGAAGGCGCAGTACGATAAAAGCCTCGGTGATTTGATAGTGAAAATGGGCATCACCGCACCGATGAGCGAAGACGAAAAACGACGTCGGCTCGCCGGGCGTGAATCGGAATACATAATGTTTGTTGATGATGATGCAAGTGAATAAGCCATAACAGGAGGAATGGTAAAAAATGAAAAAGCGTTTTTTGTTGGTGGTTTTGGCAGTAATGTTAGTTTTAATGTCCGGCTGCACAGCAGATAACAGCGCTGAATTACAAGCGCAGGTTGACGAACTGAAAACCACCGTGGAACAACTGCAAGCGGAGAACGATGGACTCAAAGCCGATCTGGCACAACTGCAGGGCGTACCTGTTGAGGACGACGATGAAACAGGAATTACGGATGATGGCGACACAAGCGCTTTCCCTGCATATACCGAGTGGCTCGTAGCTGAAAATAGCGGAACAGAGCGCGATGCATACGTGAACCTCATTTATGGGTTTATCCAGGTTGATGATGAAATCGAACGCGGCTGGCTTGATGATGGAACGATCAAATTTCTCAAAGTCATCAAAGGCGACGCGATTAAGGATTCCATGTCAGCGGTTGAAATGATCAATGTTTATAAAGCTATGGACAACAAGATCCCTGGCACGAACTATTCCACCCGTGATCTGTTCTGCGTCAATGATTACGATGAACCCGTCAACACAGGCATTTACAACTTTTTTGAAGTTGTCGACCAATTAGAGGCATCCAAGTTCGGCGGACAAGACGTTGTATCGATCGATGCCAATGGCTCGGTTAATGGCTTTGATTTTGACAAAGCAGGCGGCGATGCTGCGATCGCCAAGGCTGTCGGTATCAGCGAGGAAATGGTGCAAATCCTTCTCCACGCAGCGGTCGACGCTGGGTTTGATATTACGTTTGGATAATGCACCCAATCGTTCAATTTTGCACCCCCCAAAAAAGAGGCTTTGCACCCCCCAAAAAAGAGGCTTTGCACCCCCTAAAAAAGGCTTTGCACCCCCTAGGCGAACAGTTTGCACCCCCTAAAACCAAAGGGGGGTGCAATGGTATTATTATTAGCCGCCTTTGCCAAAAGAGCAGATACCCCTTTGGGGTGTCTGCTCTTTTCTTGTTTGTCGGTAGGTCGGACGAGAACCGCGGTGAGATACGTGACGTCCCAAGAAGCCAAGCGACAGCGACGGCTGATTGGCTGACGGAACGTATGCATGCGAGCAAGCCAAGCGGCTTGCGAGTCGCAGTCCGGCCACCGGCACCAACAAAAAAGTCCCTTTTGTCCATCCGGACAAAAGGGACTTTTTTGAGTGATGCGTTCCTTGCGGAACGTGATGCGCACTGCGTGCGTGATGCAGGCTTCGCCCGTGATGCACGCCTTCGGCGCGTGTGTGGAACGCATCGCATCACTTATCACAGTGAAGCGACATCACGTATCACTTATTTGCAAACATATCAATACACAGAAAAGTTGTGCGGCAATATTCGCAGATTGTTGATCGCCTCTTGCCGAACCGCCAAAGAAAAGCAATAAATCGAACCGCATAGCAGAGCGGTTTATCGCACTTTCGCACATAATAAAACGACCGAGCAAGGCATAACCCTTGATTGAGTTACGTTGTTTTCATTCTTATACCCCCCAACACGCCCTCTTCCCTTGGCACGCTCGCCGCTTTCGCGGGTCGTGGCGACTGCTTCCCCGGGTAGGCTGAACCTATTCGGTTGTCAAGGTCCCGAAAAACAAAAAACCGATGCTTTGACAGTGCCGCAAAAAGGATAGAACTATCCCCTTTGCGGCACTGTCAAAACATCGGTTTACATTGTATTATGAGGCGCAACGGCCGCTATTTGGCCCCTGCGTGTATGTTTACACATCGTATCACACGGTTTTCGCAAAGTCAAGCGAAAGTATTCTTCCCGTGTAAAGCGACTTGCTTTTCGTCGAAAAGTATGGTATCGTTAAAGCAATCCTCGGAAAGGTGCTGAAAGCGATGATGACACAGGTTTACAACGGAGATCTTCCGTATATTTTTATCAGTTATGCACACAAGGATTCCGACCGCGTTATCCCCGCCATCGAGGCTATGCAACGCAAGGGCTACCGCGTCTGGTATGACTGCGGTGTTGAGGCGGGCACGGAATGGGCCAACAACATCGCGGCTCATCTGCATAACTGTGCGGCATTTGCGGCGTTCATCTCCGACAACAGTATGGCGTCCGAGCACTGCCTGGACGAGATCGCCTTTGCCAAAAAAAATCTCAAGCCCTCGCTGATGATCTTCCTGGAGGAGAATGTGACCGTGCCGCTTGGTACGGATATGAATACAGCGCGCTTCCAGCGGATGTTTTTCAACCGCCAGACCTCGGTGGAGGCGTTTGTGGAAAATCTGGGAACCACCCCCGTTTTTGCACCCTGCATCGGTGAGGTGTCCGCCGACACGACCCCGCCTATCGGGACAACTCCGCCCGAACAACCAAGACCCAACAAGCTGCCGTTGATCATCGGCTGGGCGGTTGCCGCCATCGCGGTGATCGTACTGAGCATTGTGCTGTTTGCAGGCGGCTCCGACAACAAGCCGTCGGACGATCCGTCGGATGCCGCTACCACGACCACCGCTCCCGCCGATGTGCAGATGTCGGACAATCTGATGGACTGCACCTTTGAGATGGACGGCACGGTTTACAAGCTGCCCTTTGATTTTTCGCAGTTGACCGATAACGGCTGGGCCATCATCGCTAACGATGTCACCGCTTCCACCGATATTCAGGCGCTGTCCTACGTTGTCTTCTCGATGGAGAAGAACGACCGCTCCATCCGCGTCAACGCCTACAACGATACCGGCAATGTGCTGTCCGTAGCCGAGTCCAAGATCAGTATGATCGAGGTGCAGGCAGAGGAGGCTTCCGGTTTCCGATTTACCAAGGATATCTCGCCCGCATCCTCCCGCGAGGACATTATCGCCGCGTTCGGTGAACCTGACAAATGCGACGAAAAACAGAACTACGAGCTTCTGACCTACACGGACAAGCAATACCCCCAATCGAGCGTGACCTTTAAATGCTACTACGAAGACAACTCTCTCTCGATCGCGCTGAAATGCACGCCCGATTACCGCTACACCGAAACAAACACCGCTGTTCCCGCCTATCTTGCGGACTACCGAGCTCCCGCCGCTTTGGGCGACGATCTTTTCAGCGGCACCGTGCTCATCGAGGGTGTACTGTATCAGCTTCCCGCACCGCTGCAAGTCTTTCTTGACAACGGCTGGACTCTTGACACCGAGTTTGAGTATCTTGTAGCAGGTGCTGTCGAAAACGTGACTCTCAAAAAGGACGGCAAAAAGCTGAGTGTGAACGTGAAAAACTTCGCCGACTATCAGACACTCCCCGAAAACTGCGCAGCGATTGCTCTCACATTCCACGATACCGCCCGAACGGAGCCGGAGCTTCCCGGCGGCATCCGCTTCGGTATGACACTTGCCGAAATTGAAAAGGCGCTTCCCGCTTCGATGGAACGTTCGGACGGCGAGCATGCGACGACCTTCCGTTACAACGCCGCCAACGATCGGGGATTCACGCTGACGGTCAGCGTGAGAGCCGACGGCACCGTCCAGACCGTTTATCTGAACCGCACGGTCTGGGATTACGAATAACAGCGGCAGACCATACGCCGCCTACGCCGTTTTTCGCAGAGTATATAAACGCAAAAAGCCTCGGTTGTTACAGTGAACAACCGAGGCTTTTTTATAGGTTTATTTCACGAACGATTTCAACAATGCACGGGCATCCATCGAATCGACTTTGCCGTCTTCGTTGATATCCGCACGCTTGGTTTCTTCCGCATTCACCGAGCCAAAGCCGATGGTCAGGCCCACGATAATGCGGGCATCCGCTGTGTTGACCGATGCGTCGGAGTTGACATCACCGATCAGGCCGTACAGCGCAGGAACCTCGCGCACGAGGTCAAATGCCTTGATCACCAGCTCGGTGCCCACATCGCCGACATTGTAAATGCGGATGGCGGTAATGGTCACATTGCCGTTGGTTGCCGAAGAAGCAGGAATCATATCCGACAGCTTCACGGTGGCACGGATGCGGTTGCCGTTACCGATCAGATCATCACCGTTAAACGAGCCGCTGATATGCTTCTGAAGTGCATAGTTCGTGCCGTCGCTGAGGAACACGCTGATACCGATGCGGTCGCCGACGATTGCATCAATCGCAATGGAATCGTTGAGCGAGGCGGTGATACCCGTCAAGGCGTTGCCTTCGCCCTGATCGGTCATCGTGTACTGTGCCGCAGGCCACAAGCCCTCGGTCACCGTCAGCACTTCGCCGCGATCCTCGCGGGTGACCTTGAGAGTGTGATCGCTCATAGCATTGGTCCACTTCTCCACGTAGGGAGCTAAGAGCGATTCACGATACACGGTAGTCGGGGTCGAGCCGCCCTCGGCAGTCACGTTGACGGAGGTCAGACCCGACATTACATAGAACGATCCGCAGGCAGATGTCGTGTTCTTGTACAGCATCACGCCCGTTGCCAGACCCGTACCCGATGCGGTCACCTTGCCGTTTGCATTCGTAAAGGTAACAGCGGCACCGCCCGTGCGTTTGAAGATCGTATTGTACAGCTTCTGATCCTGCGAGGTGTAGCCAAGGCCCTGCAACGCGGTTGCAACGCCTTCCTTCATCTCGTACTTATAGCCTGCATCCAGACGGCGGACAAGGTTGTTGTCATACTCCAGATAGTCGGTCGTGATGCCCTGGATACCGCCGACATACGCCGTTTCAAAGGCGGTCTTGTTGTTGTAGGTCCAGGGGTTGAAGTTGATGCCGCGCTGACCCGCAAAGGCGGTCACGCCCGCGATCATCGAATTGGCGGCGGTGGTCTGAATCTGACCCAAATTCGGATGATAGGTCAGGTTGCCGCGCATAATAAAGCCCTTGGCATAGTTGACAATAGCAGAGGGGGTCTTGTGATCGGCAACCGCATTGGCAAGCCAGCCAACCGACACGCCCGGAAGCTGCGAACGCATACGCTCACAATAGGTCTGACCGAAGCAGATGCTGACGACCTGATGCTCCATGCCCATTTCTTTGACCATTGCTGCGGATTTGTCCACGAGATTCGTATCGTAGTTCTTGATCTCGATGATGCCCACAACATCGTCGGTCTGGGCGATCAGCTCCAGGAACTGACGCAGAGTGGCGATTTTGCCGTTGGGATAGCCGTATGCCGCCAGATTGTCAACCTCATAGGTCATCAGCTCGGCATAGGTGCAGTTTTCGACCTTTTTGGTCTGATCTTCACAGTTGGTGAGCGTATACAGATATTCGTCGTGATAGATGACCACCACGCCGTCCTTCGTGAGACGGACATCCATCTCGATAAGGTCGGCGCCGTACAGCACCGCACCGTAGAACGCTTCCATCGTGTTCTGGTTGGCGTAGGAGCTGTAGCCGCGGTGAGCATACAGGAACGGCGAACGGATGATGATCGGCGTGGAATCGGACGAGGAGTTGAACACGCCGTTGGTCGCTTCGTAGATCCACAGGGTGTTGGCGTGGTCGGTATCGACAATGCCGTTGACACCCTTGTAGATGCAGTCGTATTTATCCTCGGAGGTCATCGTGCCGTTTTTGCCCATCACCCACACGTTCATCAGACGCTTCTGCAGGTATTCGACATCGTCCTTGGACACATATTCCGCGTCCACAAGCACCGTTTTTGCCCACGCCTTGTTGGTGTTGGCATAGATCGCGGCAAGGTCATCCCTTGTCGCCGCCGTGGTGAGCTTCGTGTACAGCACGCCGTACATATTCACGATCTTATCGCGCGCGTATTTGAGAAGGGCGCCGTCATCGGCAACCAGGAACGCGTCCTTGAGGCCTGCTTCATTCGCGAAGTTTGCCAACGCATCCACCGTTGCCTGATCCTTCACGTAGAACGCGGGGATGATCTTGCCCGCCATCATATTCAGGGCATTGGTCAGCGCCGTGATGGTTTCGCCGTCGGGCGTGGTGAGGTTGAGATCCTTGTTGATGTGGTAGATCGCCGTAGACGGGAGCTTGGTGCCCGACATCGACGCATAGATCGCGTCGCTCGTCACATAGGTGATGACGGACGGCGGGTTGACAATGTGCGTCGTCGGGATGTAGGTGTCGTACACAGCGGGCTGTGTCACGATCGAGCCTGTGAACTCCTTGACGGTGATGTTGTCCATCTTGATCTTCAGGTTCGAGGTGGTGAAGCCGATGGAGCCCGCCGTGAGGTAGGGATAGGTCGCGCCCGAGGTATCCACCTTGCTGTTGAACACCAGCACATCGTCAATATAGAACTTGACATACACGCCGCTGCAGATGACCTTCAGGTGATAGGTTGTGTTGAGCACCTGATCGTTGGGCTGTGCCGCCTGATCGATCTTTTTGAAGTTCGAGCCATCCTGACGCACGGAAAATTCGTTCTGCGTCGTGGTGGAACGCACACGGGTCGTCACGTAATAATACGGCTGAAGCGCCGACGAGGCGCGGAAGATCATACCCGAAAAACGGGTGCTCGACGACAGTGCCTGATCCGCTTGCAGGATCGTATAATCCGCTTCAAACACGTAGTCGCCCTTGTTCGTGAGCTCCGAGCCCGTGTAGAATACGCGGGTCTGTGCATCGGTGCCCAGGCCGTTGATGACAAGGCCGCCGTCCTGCACCTTGATATCGGTGATACCCGAATCACTGGAGATCGTCCAGTCGGCAGGCAGTGTGCCGTTTGAATAGCTGTTGAAATTCTCGCTGTAATAGACCGCCTCTGCCGCCGACACAAGCGTCAGGCCGCAGGTCGCGACCATCGTGATCACAAGCGCGATCACCGACATCCACGACAGGGCGCGTTTCGAGATGGTTTTCATAGTGGTTCCTCCTTTGCGGAAAATAGATTTCCTTTTATATAGTACCGCATTTCTCCGTGAAAGTCAACAGAAACAACCGCAAATCCTCTTAAATTTTGTGCATTATCGGTGGTTTCGGCTTGCGTTTTGTCTATGGTTGTGGTATGCTGTTTTTATGGGAGGCGATTGGGATGCAATGGGACAAGGTTCTTTATCCGACGAACGAACAACCGCTTGACCGTCTCATTGACGGCTACAGCCACACGGCAGTCTTCCGCCGCATCGCGTTTATCGGCGACAGTCTGTCTTCGGGCGAATTTGAAACGGTGGACGACAACGGCGCGCACGGCTATCACGATCTGTATGAGTATTCGTGGGGACAGTACATCGCCCGCAAGCACGGCCTGACGGCGTTCAATTTCTCCCGCGGCGGGATGACCGCCAAGGAATTTGTCAACAGCTTTGCCGCCGAGTGCGGCTTCTGGGACACCGACAAGGCGTGTCAGGCATATGTGATCGCGCTCGGTGTCAACGATCTGCTCAATCTCCGTATGCCGCTCGGTTCTGTGGACGATATCGGCACCGACCGCGAGACCTTTGCGCGGTATTACGCCGAAATCGTCACACGCTACAAGGCAATTCAGCCCGATGCGGTATTTTTCTTCGTCACCATCCCGCAAAGTGACGATCCCGTCGTGCAGGAGCAAGCCACAGCACTTGCCACTCTGCTCCACGGCTTTGCACAGCGGTTTGAGCGATGCTTTGTGATCGATCTGTTTCGTTACGCGCCCGTATACGATGCGCGCTTCCGTGAGCAGTTCTACCTGCACGGACATATGAGTCCCTCAGGGTATATTTTCACCGCGCAGATCATTGACTCCTACATTGACTGGCTCGTGCGGCACCACCCCGACACCTTCCGAACCATCGGCTTTGTGGGAAGCGGCATCGCGTATACGTGATGCCGCGAATTTGTGTGATGCTACCCCTTGTCCCCCTTGTTAAAGGCGATTCCTTGCAAATAAACCAAAAGGGGTTGCCGTCTCACGGCGTGCTTTGTAGGGGACGGGTTTCCCGTCCCGTATCGAAAAAAGCGAAAGCACCGTATGCGGGCGGCTGATAGCCGCCCCTACTTGTCCCCCTTGTTAAAAGGGGAGGGCAACCTATGGCAACACAGTAGGGCGGGGGCTTGCTCCCGCCGTAGGATTATTCGCTTCGGGACGGGAGACCCGTCCCCTACTTTGGAATCCCCCTGTCACGGCATACGCCGTGACATCCCCCTTTAACAAGGGGGACAAGAGATTAGGGTGCCTCCTGCATAGTAGAAAAGACGGTTTTCTTGCCTCCCTTTAACAAGGGAGGCAAGACAGCACACCGCGAATTTGTACAATACGGGACGGGAAACCCGTCCCCTACAAAACACGCCGCAACTATACGGGAACGCACGACCGGATTCGAAAACACGTGTATGGATAAAAAAGGCACACGGATGCAACTGCATCCGTGTGCCTTTCGTTTTATCCTTTTCTGCTTCGCAAAAAATCCTCTAAAATGATCACCGCCGAGACGGTGTCAATAACCGCTTTGCGCTTTTTGCCGCGCGTGTCGGTCTGATTCAAAAACCCGATCGCAGAGACGGTCGTCAGCCGCTCGTCCCAGAACGTGACGGGCAGACCCGTCATCTGTCCTAATTGTTCGCCTAATGCCTGACAGCGCTGTGCGCTTTCGCCGCACGAGCCGTCCATATTGCGCGGCAGTCCGACGACCAGCATATCGGCGTTTTTCTCCTTGGCAAGCGCGGCCAACTTTTCCAGAAGCACCGTGTCCTTGCGTTCGGTGACCGTGCCGACGGGCGACGCGATCATTTCCATCGGATCGCTGACCGCCACACCCGTGCGCACGTGTCCGAGGTCGATTGCCATAATGACCATCTTACCACTCCTCAACGGTACCCGTCAGTTCGGTGACCGACGCCAGCCCCTGCTCCTCGCAGAACGCCTTCAGCCCGTCGATGATCTTGAGCGGTGCATACGGATCGCGGAACAGTGCCGCGCCGACCTGGATCGCCGCCGCACCCGCCATCATCATTTCTGCGGCATCCTCCCACGTGGCAACGCCGCCCATACCGATGATCGGAATGTTGACGCTCTTATACACCTGACGCACCATACGCACCGCTACGGGAAATACCGCAGGGCCCGACAGACCGCCGATGTTGTTCTTGAGGATCGGACGGCGCGTGCGGATATCGATGCGCATACCCGTCAGGGTATTGATCAGCGACACGGCGTCCGCACCCGCCGCTTCTGCGGCTTTGGCGATCTCACCGATGTCGGTGACATTCGGGGTCAGCTTGACGATCAGCGGGCGCTTGCACACCTTGCGCACCTCCGACACGACCGCTTCCACACTTTCACAGGAGGTACCGAAGCTCATACCGCCCTCTTTCACGTTGGGGCAGGAGATGTTCAGCTCCACCATATCCACGTTCGCGTCCGATACACGGCGCACGATTTCCACATATTCATCCATACTGTGTCCTGCTACGTTGGAAATCACGGTGATGTCCCGCTGACGCAACCACGGCAGATAGGTGTTGATAAACGCCTCCGAGCCGGGATTCTGCAGACCGACGCTGTTGAGCATACCCGACGGCGTCTCCGCAATGCGGGGACCGGGGTTGCCCTGACGCTCCAAAACGGTCGTACCCTTGCAGGAAATGCCGCCGAGAAGCGAAATGTCATAAAATTCGTTGTATTCCATACCGTAGCCGAACGCACCCGACGCGGTAATGATGGGATTTTTCATCTCCACGCCCGCAATCTTGACTCTCATATCCGTCATGTGAGATCCACCTCCGATGCTTCAAACACAGGGCCGTTCAGACACACACGCTTCATGGCCGTGGAGCCGTCCGCTTCCTTGGTCTTGCACGCGCAACCGAGGCACGCACCGACACCGCACGCCATACGCTCTTCCATCGACACATAGCACAGGATGCCGTATTTCGCGGCAAGCTCTGCCACCTTACGCATCATCACCTTCGGGCCGCAGGTATACACCACATCAAACGTGCCGTTTGCCAGCTCCGCTTCCAGAGCCTGCGTTGTGAAGCCCGCAAAGCCGTAGGAGCCATCGTCGGTGCAGACGACCGTCTTGGCGCCGAATGCCTTGGCATCCTCTTCTAAGATGACTGCCGAGGCGTTGCGGAAGCCGCTGATGAGCGTCGCGTTTGCGCCGTAGTGACGGCACAGAGGCAACAGCGGAGGCGTGCCGATGCCGCCGCCGATCATCACCGCTTTTTTACTCTCATCAAGAAGCGGGAAGCCGTGGCCGAGAGGGCCGATCATATCGAGCATATCCCCCTCGTTGCGTGCCGCCAGCCAATCCGTGCCTTTGCCGCGGATCTCAAACACCAGGCGAAGAATGCCCGACGCCGCGTCAAAGCCGCCGATGGAGATCGGGCGGCGAAGCTCAAACGGATCGCACAGAATGTTGACAAACTGTCCGCACGATGCCTTTCCTGCAATCTGCGGTGCTTTTAAGGTAAAGGAGAAAACACCCTTGGCGATCTCCTCTTTATAGATCAGTTCACATTGTTCCTGCAAATAACGCATTGAAACGGCCTCCTTACCACACGCTCGTCAGATCATCCTTCATACGCAGGGCTTCGCGACGTGCCGCGCCTGCGAAATCGGCGGGATCGCAACCCTCTTTTTTCCACGCGCAGAGAATGCCGCGGGAGGAGTTGACAATGGCACCCATACCGTTCTTATCAAAGGCGGGAGCCACATCCGCCGCACCGCCGCCCTGCGCACCGTAGCCGGGCACTAAGAAGTAGGTATGCGGCAAACGCGCACGAAGCTCGGCAAGCTGTGCGGGATAGGTCGCACCGACCACCGCACCGACCGCGGAATAGCCGCTCTCGTCAACCGTGTCCGCGCCCCAGCCCTCGCACAGATCGCCCATACGGGCATACAGCGCTTCGCCGTCGAGCAGTTTGTCCTGCAGTTCACCCGACGAGGGATTGGAGGTTTTGCACAGCACAAAGATGCCGCGATCGCGTTCCTTGCAGATGGAGAGAAGCGGCTTGATGCCGTCGGTACCGAGGTAACCGTTGACTGTCAGCGCATCGCCGTCAAAGGGTGCATAGCGTTCGCCGTCCACATCCACAAGACCGAGATGCGCCGCCGCATAGGCTTCCATCGTGGTGCCGATATCATTGCGCTTGCCGTCGGTGATGACATACATCCCCTTTTCCTTGGCGTACGCGATCGTCTCGGCAAGCGTCTTGACGCCCGCCCAGCCGTACAGCTCATAATACGCCGCCTGCGGCTTGATGGCAGGCACGATGTCGTACATCGCGTCGATCAGCGCTTTGTTATATTCCAGCACCGCCGCCGCGGCACCCTGAAGTGTCTTGCCGTATGCGGCATATGCCTTTTCTTTCAGAAACTCCGGCAAATAGTCCAGACGGGGATCCAGACCCGCCACTGTCGGATTCTGCTTTGCCTTGACAGCGTCCACCAAACGTTTCATACCCATAATTCGTATCCTCCTTATTGATCACCGTCGGCATCAAACACGAGTTTGCCGCCGCAAAAGGTCTTTTTCACGCGTCCCTTCAGGGTCATCCCCTTGAACGGACAGTTTTTCGATTTGCCGTGGAGCTTGTCTGCATCCACCGTCCACTCCTCATCGGGATCAAACAGCACGATGTCGGCGGGAGCACCGAGCGCGAGCGTGCCCGCGGGAATGCCTGTGAGCCGTGCGGGTGCCGTGGACATCGCACACAGCAGCTGCATCAGCGACAGATGCCCTGCGTGCACCAGATAGGTCAGGCACGCGGCAAGCGACGTTTCCATACCGACAGAGCCGTTGGGCGCTTTGTCAAACACCGCTTTTTCCTCGGGGGTATGCGGAGCGTGGTCCGTGGCGATGGCACACAGCGTGCCGTCCTTCAGACCTTCGATGAGCGCCGTTTGATCGGCCTTTGTGCGAAGCGGCGGACTCATACGGTAGTCCGCATCCTTGGCACGAAGCGCATCATCGGTCAGCGCAATATAGTGCGGTGCCGTCTCACCCGTTACACGGATCCCGTTTTTCTGCGCATCGCGGATCATTTGCACGCTGTAGGCGGTGCTGACGTGGCAGATATGCACACGGCAACCCGTTGCCGCCGCCAGCGCGATCTCGCGCGCTGTGCCGACCTCCTCTGCTGAGCGGGTCACGCCGCGAACGCCGATCTCGCGTGACACCTCGCCCTCGTTCATCAGACCGCCGCGCACCAGCGACAGCTCCTCGCAGTGCGCCATCAAAAGGCATCCCGCCGCCTGTGCCGCTTTCAGGGCGTGTTCCACCTGATCCGCCGTCATAATCGGGCGACCGTCATCCGAAAATGCCGCCGCACCCGCCGCCTTGAGCGCGGGAATATCGGTCAGCTCTTCCCCCTTCAGCCCTCTGGTGACCGCACCGACGGGATAGACGTGCGCATCCGCCGTCCGCGCTTTTTCAAGCAATGCTCCGATCACCTCGGGTGCATCCAGCGCGGGGGTGGTGTTGGGCATCGCAAACACCGAGGTCACGCCGCCTGCCGCCGCCGCTTTGCAACCCGTGAACACGTCTTCCTTGTGCGTCTGTCCGGGGTCGCGCAGATGCACGTGCAGATCGACAAGACCCGGGGCAAGCACAAGTCCCGCCGCTTCTATAACAGCGGCACCATCAGCGGTGAGGTTGTCCCCCACAGCGGCGATCACGCCGTTTTCGATACAAACATCCGCTGTGCCGTCAAATCCGCTCGACGGATCCATCACACGCGCACCGCGAATGAGATATCTCTCCATAGCGATCCCTCCTCAGGGCATATATTGTTATTATATCATATTTTCACCGAATTGCAACGGTACAACGGGGAAAATCTACGCTTTGTGACCGCCGATCTGACGGTTACGGTCTCTGGCAGTCGCGCCGTCCTCAAGATTCATTCCTTTGAGGACGGCGTTTTTGCCGTATTTGCGGCGCACGGCAAGGATCGCCTCCTGCAGGCGGTGTTCCCGCTCCTCCTTTTCCGCATCGCCCGTATCAAACAGCGACAGCTGTTGTCCGTTCTGCCTTGCGCTCGCCTCGTCCAGCAGATGATTGGCGGTCAGGTTGATGCGGCGGCACAGCAGGCCCCGTTCGACCGTGCGATCGAACAACGCCGTCATCGCCGCAAGCAGCCGTGTCCCCGACGAGGTATGACAGCCGAGATTGACCGTGCCGTGCGCATGTTTGGGGACGGCTCTGCCGTAATGATCGACCGTCACCGCACCCGTGTAATAGGCGCGTCGCTCGGGATCGGCAAGATTTTCGCGGTCATAGCCGATATACAGCACCAACTGATCGGTCGTCAGCCGTTTTTCCGTCAGATCAAGTGCCAGCTGATCGGTCATCTCCTGCACGATCAGCCGCGCCTTGTCCGTTTCGTACGGGCAGGTCAGCACCTGCCCGACGCTTGTGCTGTGAAACAGCGGCTTGTATGCCTTGATATCCGCGATGGTGCAGGGCTCCCATCCCCACGCGTGATCGATAAGCAATTCCGCATTCACCCCAAACAGCTTGTACAGCAACCACTCGTTGCGAAGCGAGCAAAGCGCCACATCCCCCATCGTGAACATCCGATACTGTGCTAACTTTTTGGCATAGCCGTGTCCGATGCGCCAGAAATCTGTCAGCGGGCGGTGATCCCACAGCTGTTCGCGGTAGGTGCGCTCGGTCAGTGTCGCGATACGCGCACCGTAGGCGTCGGCAGGGCTTTTCTTGGCAAGGATGTCCATTGCCACCTTCGCAAGATACAGATTTGTCCCGATCCCCGCCGTCGCCGTGATGCCCGTTTCCTCCCACACATCCCGCAAAATAAGGCGGGCAAATGCCTGCGGTGACAGTCCGTTTGCTTTGAGATAGGCGGTCGCGTCGATGAACACCTCATCGACGGAATACACGTGAATATCCTCGGGTGCGATGTGCCGCAGATACACCCCGTAAACGCGTGTGCTGTAATCGATGTACAGCGCCATCTGCGGCGATGCGGTGATATACGCGACCGCCAGTGACGCATCCCTTGCCAATGCCGCGGCATCGGTCGATTCTCCCGTCAGCTTGCGATGCGGCGCCCTTTGCAGCCGTTCGGCATTGATCGCGCGCACGCATTGCTCCGCTTCAAACAGCCGCGGTCTGCCGCCGAGCCCCAATGCCTTGAGCGACGGTGACACGGCAAGACAGATGGTTTTGTTCGTGCGGCTGTTATCCGCCACCAGCAGATTGGTCGTCAGCGGATCCAGCCCCCGCTCCACACATTCCACCGATGCATAAAACGATTTCAGATCGATTGCGATATAGATGTTTTCCACAATTGTCATCTCCCGTAAAACAGCATACCACGAAAAAATGCATTTTGCAAGAGAAAATAAAACATTTGTTCTTTTTAAGCAAAAAGAAAACACCCGTATTTTATCAAAAATACGAATGTTTGTTCTTCTCCTCTTATTTCATCAGCTCATCGGTCAGGCGCAGGATCTCGGGCGCGATCCTTTCCCGTTCCTTTTTCACGATGCGGTTGTAGAGCGGGTACGCCGCGCATACCGGCACCATGCCGACAACGCCGATCGGGATGCCGACAAGCAGCGCTGTCCCTTCGGTAAGTCCGATGATGTTTCCGATATCCGTCATCGCAAGGCTCATGCCCGTCCCGAGGATCAGCGCACCGATCACGCCGAACACCAGTGCCACAGCGGATGCCTTTTTCGTCACAGTGGCATCCAGGCGGCGAAGCTGTGTCATTTTGTCCTCGGCTTGTTCAGGGGCGGCATATTTTCGGCGGATGGCTTTGATCTCTTCCTGCTCTTTGGCGGAATATGTGTAACGGAAGCTCTCTTTATTTTCCATGTTCGTCTTCTCCTGTTTTCAGTAACGTTATCTTTTTGTTTGCCTGTACGATCATATACACCGCCATTGCGATGATAAACGCCGATACAATGCCGCCGGAAACACCAAGCAGAATGCGCCGTCCCGTCAAGCTCATCGTTTCGCCGCCGAAGGTGGTCAGCATTGTTGATTCAAGCGTCAGCATCGACACACACGCACAAGCAAGGCTGATGGCTTTGGATGCCGAATAGACGGGACTGTTATATCGGCGATATTTTACCGCATTGATGATCGCAAGTGTCAGTGAGGTGAAGGTATATGCCGCAAGCGCAATGGCGGTGATCTCGTGATGATAAAACGTTCTGTTCCAATACACCATAAAGAATATCATCAGCGCAAGCGCCAGATTCATAACAAGAAACACAATACCGCAGGCACGGTATTTTTTGAGTTCATCCGGCATTTTCTCTCCGGGCTTGTGTTTGCTTGTATGGCGCACCAAGAAGAACCGCATAACGGCAAGAGATATATAATATCCTGCCAGAGAGTAGAACCAAAAGGTGTGATGCCAAAATCCCATACCGAGTTGCAATAATGCGTACGCGGTAT
>SVPN01000039.1 GCA_015065805.1 Oscillospiraceae bacterium
AAACGATAAAATCAGATATGTTACCGGCGGCGGGAGCAAGCCCCCGCCCTACGTTCTCTTTTATAATTCTCCGCTAAGGACAACTCCCATTTCGCCGCTTTTCTTTTACCCTCTCCGTCACTCGCTTGCGCTCGTGCCACCTCTCCCAAGGGGAGAGGCAAGATGGTTTGTGCAAAATGTCCTTAACACGACAGCCCCTTTGGTTTACAGCACGATCTCTTTGAAATACAGCTTGACATCCGTGTTGTTCGGGATAACTTTACCGTTCGAGCACCATCTGATCGTACTCTAAAAACGTAAACCCGAGAGATTCGTACAGATGCACAGCCCCTTCGTTTTCACGTTCCACTTCCAGTCGGATGCGTTTGATATCGGGCGTGAGTGACGCTAAAAACGCATCAAAAAATTCCCGTCCCAGTCCGTGATGGCGGTAGCCCTCTTTGAGATACAGCTCCTCGATCCACAGCACAAAGCCGCCCGCTTCCTGCGAAAAGGTTTTGGCAAGCAGGGCATAGCCGACGATGCCGTCCGTGTTTTCGCAGATATAGCACGAAGCATAGGCGTCTGAGCGCATCAATTCCCCAAAGGTTGCTTCGATATGGGAGAGGGGGATGGGTTTCATCACGGCATCGGTGTTGAAAAATGCCGTTGCCATCGCGATATAGTCCTCGCGGTCAGCAAGGGTGATCGGTCTCCAGTTCATTCGTCTTCTCCTTCTGCGTGCGGCGAGGCGGCATCCTCCAGCAACGCGGTCGCCTGCGGTTCATCCAGCTTTTCCACATCGCGCAAACGGCGGCGGATGGCACGGGTGCGCACACCGACCAATTTGTCCAGCTCCTTGTTTGCCTGCTCCAGGCGGGTTTGCGTCATTGCTAAAATATCGCCGAATTTGTCAAATTCCGTTTTGACAGCCCCCAACAGCTTCCAAACCTCACTGCTCTGCTTCTGAATGGCAAGGGTGCGGAAGCCCATCTGCAGGCTGTTGAGCAACGCCGCCATCGTGCCGGGTCCCGCCAGATTGACCTTGTAATCGCGTTGCAGGATCTCCACCAGCCCGCGGTTGACCGCTTCGGCATACAGTCCCTCAAACGGCAGGAACATAATGGCAAAATCGGTGGTGTAGGGGGGCTCGATGTATTTGTCGTGAATGTCCTTGGCAAAGCTCCTGATACGGCTCATCAGCACGCTTGCCGCCGCCTTGACGGTTTCGGCGTTGCCGCTTTCGTAAGCCTCCTGAAGCGCCGCATAGGCATCCACGGGGAATTTGGAGTCGATGGGCAAGAACACCTGATGTCCGTCCGTGCCGGGGAGCTTGACGGCGAATTCCACCACATTGGTGCTGCCGGGGACAGTGGCAACGTTCACGTCGTATTGTTCGGGTGCCAAGATCTCTTCCAAGATCGCACCGAGCTGGATCTCGCCGAGGATGCCGCGCGTTTTCACGTTTGAGAGCACCTTTTTGAGATCGCCGACACCGCTTGCCAGTGTCTGCATCTCGCCGAGCCCCTTGTATACCTGCTCGAGCCGCTCATTGACAAGGCGGAAGGATTGCGTCATCGTTTCTTCCAGCGATTTCTGCAGCGTTTCGTCAACCGTCTTCTGCATCGCCTCCAAACGGCGGTTGTTGTCCTCCTGCAGGTATTGCAGGCGCTTTTCCACCGTTTCGCGGATGGCATCGAGCTTTTGTTCCTGCAGTTTTTCGAGGGTGGCGATGCGTTGCTCCATCTGCGCGACGGAGGCAGTCACGTGAGAGCCGACGAGCGTGATCTGTGCCGTTTGTGCGTCCGATGCCGCGCGCACGGCGCGATCGTTGGCGGTCAGAAGCTCGTCCTTTGTATGGCGCAGAGCGTCGTCATAACGGCGGCGATCGCCGAGCACCACGCAAAGCGTGATCACCGACAGCACCGCCGAGACGAGAGCCGCGCACAGGATCCCGATTTCTGTCATTCTTCTTCCTCCCTTAATGCGTCAAAGAGGTCTTTGCGTCCCGCAAAATGCGGCGTGCGCACGCGGTCGCCGTCCTCGTGACCGCACACGGCCTTGTACGGGCAATATGCACAAGCGGGAGAGATGGCTCCCGATGCCGCGAACGGCTGTGCATCAATGTCACCGCCGCGCAGGGTCAGTGCCATTTCTTCCAGTATGGTCTGCACGCGCTTGCCCAGCAGACCGAATTCGGCAAGTCCCGCAACGGCACTGGTTGCGCTCAGACTGCCGTCCGCATTTAGCTTGGCGGGGATAAACAGTCCCTTTACCTCGGGCTCCATCGCGCGAAGCACCTCGGGATCGTCTAAAAGCAGACCGTTCATCCGCATCCCGCGCACGTGTGCCTTTTCAAGTGTAGCGTTGTCGGGCTTGCTGTCCGCGGTCATCATCGGTGCCATCGCCGGCATATACAGCAGACCCGCAGGCAACACCTCGCCGTAGCGGGTGCCGCCGTTTTTCCAAAGTGTAAGCATATAAATGAGCATCTGCAGATTGATGCCCTCCACCACATCGGCAAGGCGGAATACCTTGGTGCCCGTTTTGTAATCGATCACGCGCACATAGCGGATCCCGTTGATGTCGCAGGTATCCACGCGGTCGATTTTGCCCACCATCTGCACGGTCGAGCCGTCGGGCAGGGAAAAGACCAGCGGCTTGACCGCTTGCGGATCCTCCGAATGCAGGGCAATGTCCAGCTCATAGTCCGCAGGGGTAAACGCGCTTTGCGACAGCTCGCGCACCGCCTGCCAAAGGAAATTGCCGCACACGCGGCGAAGGCGCGTCAGCTGATATAAAAAGCGTTCGGGCTTATCCTCAAATCCGCCCATCTCCTGCTCGACATAGCGATCGACATTGGCAGCGGCATCCGCATAGCAACGCTCTTTGTTAACGGTGCGCACACCCTCCTGCACATACACGGGCAGAGCGTTTTCGATCACATAGTGCGCCAGCGTGCCGAATTCCAAAAAGCTGATCTCCGCCGCGCGCAAAGGATATGCCTTGACACCGTAGCGACAGAAATACGCAAAGCGACAGTTCTGGTACAGATCGGCTTTGGAGGAGGACAAAATAAGACGGTCGCCGAAAAAACGCTTTGCGGCATTCTCGTCTTCAAAGGTAATGGGTAATTCCTGCGCCAACAGCTTCATTTTGGACAGACGGCCGCGAAGTGCTTCGTTTTGCCACAGCACTTCAAATAAGGCTCGCGACAGCGGGGTTCCTGCGCGGAATCCGCTCGCCATACGCTCAAAAGCCTCCTCCGAGGTTTCGATGTCCGCGCCGTCATCGCAGAAGCAAGGGGTGATCTCCAGATCCAGATGGGCTTTGACGGTATTGACAATGGAGGACGGTTCGCCGCGGTCGCCCGCGGGAAGCTGAAGCAGATAGCTGACAAAGACACACTCGCTTGCGGCAGACAGCACCGAATACGCAAGAAATTCCTCCGTGGCGTTGTGTTGCTCGCGGTCATCCTCAAACGGTACACCCGCTTCGATCAGTGTGCGTAGGTCACGGTCGCTGAGCAGACCCTGACCGCCCGGCAGGGCGGGGAAAACGCCTTCGTTGGCACCCAGCACAAACACCGCCTTCGGGGCTGTAAAGCGCATACGGTCTGCCGCACCGATCTGCACGGCGTCGATCGCCTGCGGGATCGCTCCGATATCGGTGACGATCGCCGCCTCACGCAACAGCTCGGTGGCTTCCTCCGCCGAAAGGCGATCGGGTAACACGCGCGCCATATCGTCTAAAAGTGCCATCAGCGCGTTCCACACCTGTTCGGTGTGCTCGGCAAGCGCGGGTTCGCCGTGGTTGCGCAGATGCACGATCTGCCGTCCGACCAGACGGTCGATATGTGCCTGGTGAAGGTAGCGGTAGACCGCCTTGGCAAATTCCTCGCCCGACAGCGGCTTCGCCAGCGCATCGGCAAGCGTCATCAGCGGCGCAACCAGTCGGCGGCGCAGGCGGTTGAGATGCGCAAGCCGCTTTACATCCTGCTCCTCCGTTGCGGCGGAAAAGCCGCGCGGATGTGCCTGCCATTCGGCTTTGAACTGTGCGCCCGACAGATTCCAGATAAAGACATAATTTTCCATCAGGGATGCCGATTGCACCGAAAAGCCCAAAAGCCCTGTTTTCACCAATTGCAGTAACGATTCCGTGCGCCATTTTCCCGAAGCGATGCGCAATGCCGTGAGCACCGCTGTGACAAGTCCCTCCGATACAATAGGGGCACGACGGTCAAGGTAATAGGGGATCTTTGCCTGCTCAAGAGCGGCATCCAGCACGCCGACATAAGAAGGAAGAGAGCGCGCCACAACGGCGATCTCGCGTGCACGCATATTCTTTTGCCGCATCAGGCGACGGATCGCCTGCGCCACATAGCGCGCCTCGGCGTACATATCCGCGCAGGCGGTCAGATGCACGCTGTCGGTGTCGTCGGGAATGACCGCATCGGGGTCCTTCGGACAAAAGGCATATTCCTCCAGCACCCGCAGGGCATCCGTCTGAAAACGGAACGGTTTCATCAGGAACACGGGGGAGGCGATCGGACAGCCGACGGCACTCGCGTCCCGCTTCAGGCGTGAGGCGGTGTTCATCGGCACGGACAAACGGTCCATATGATCGGGATCGGCGGCATCGCGGTCGGCGCAAAGTGTCACCGTCAGCTTGTCTGCCTGACCCATCATCGCTTTGAGCACCAACAGCTCGGGAGCGGTAAAGCTCTTGAAGCCGTCCACATAAACGGTAGCCCCTTGCAACACGCGGGAGGTGTTGAGATAGTCGCAAAGCCGCGCAAGATGATCCTCGTCATCACTGCCGCAGGTGGCAACCAGTGCCTCATATGCCTCCAGCACCAGCGCGACCTCGCGGGTTTTGGTTTTCAATGTGCTGTCGGGAAGTGCATCGACCGCCGCGTACAGCTGAGCGGTGGATACGGCGGAGTAACGGCATTCCTGTTGCATCGAAAGCAATGCAGTTGCCGTATCGATGCGGTTGGATGCCGATAAAAGCGACAGGGAGTCGCGGCTTTCCTCCACCGCGCGGTTCATCATCAGGATCTTGGCGGCATTTGAGAGCGGCCGTGCCGTGCGGCTTTTCATCAGCGTTTCGCACAGACGCGTGAAGCTGAGCACACGGATTTTTGCCGCGTTCACGTCACCCAAAGAGCGCAACAACGTGCGTTCCGTCTCGAAGGAGGCTTGCTCGGGCACGATAAGATAGAACACGTCGTCTGCATCTGCGTGACGTGCCAGCTCGTTGAGCTCAGCAAGCACCCGATGGGTTTTGCCGAAGCCCGAACGTCCGAAAATCAGCTGTAACATAAAAAGCCTCCTTAACCATAAGTATTAAAAGGGATAGGGTTCTTGTCATTCCCGCATACGATCTGTTACTATATCATACCATACCGTGGCGAATTACGCAACCGACGAAAAACGAGGTGTCGCATTTTTGCGACACCTCGTTGAGGTCAGACAAGTCGGAGCTTTTTCACAAGGGTTTCTCCGTTCACAGTGATGAAAATGTGGGAGGTTGTATCGGTCCCGCATTGGATCTCCGTTCCGTTTATCGAAGCGTTGAGTGTGTGCGGTTGCTCCATCAATGCCTCGTAGGTGTCGTAAACGTAGCCGTTGATCACCAGTTCATTGACGCGCTTGACGCGACGGTAGACGATGTGGAATCCCGCAAATTCCGTTTCGGCAAGGATGCGCGCTTTGACCGTTTCATCGGCGGGATATCTTTCCGCGGAGGACGGTGCCGAAGCCGTTTCCTGCACCTCGGCAGGCACCTCGGCGGTGGGGGCGGGCTCGTCAGACATAGAGCGGAGCTTGCAGCCGCTGATCACACCGATCACCAGATAGTAGATCACCCACACGTGGATCAGTACGTCCATAATCCCCATCGCATTTTGCTCGACAAGGAACAAATATGCCAAAAAAGCGGTGTCGATGCCGAACAGCACCAGTGCCGCGATCATCCAGCCGAAATGCTTCTTACTCAGCAACCAGCACAGGAAGTACAGAAGGAGCAAAACAGCGGTGATGGTGACACTGACCGTAAACAGTGTCATATTCAGCGCAAGACCGTAGTCTACCGCCGCCATAGCAAGAGCACCGGTGAAATACGGAACAGAGGCGGAAAACAGCATCATCGTGTCGGAACCTGTTGCAAGCAGGACGAGATTCACAACGGTCAGAACAAGCATTAACCCTAAGTTCACGCGGGCAGTAGCGTATTTTTGCTCCTGTACCTGACGAGGGGTTGCGGGGGCGGGGATAGCCATAGAGAACACTCCTTTAACAGTATATGCCCAGTATACGACAGCTTTTTACAAAATGCAACAAAAAAGCCGCAAATCGGGAGATTTGCGGCTTTTTATTCTTATAAACCGGGATTACACAACGCCCTGTGCCATCATCGCGTCGGCAACCTTCTCGAAGCCGGCGATGTTCGCGCCTGCGATGAGGTCGCCTTCCATACCGTACTTCTTCGCCGCCGCAACAGAGGACTCGAAGATGTCCTTCATGATCTGCTTGAGCTTCGTGTCAACCTCTTCCGCCGTCCAGCTGTAACGCATGGAGTTCTGGCTCATCTCAAGACCCGACACGGCAACACCGCCGGCGTTGACCGCCTTGGAGGGAGCGATGATCACATTGTGCTCCTTGAAGTATGCCACAGCATCGGCGGTGGTGGGCATATTGGAGACCTCGACATAGTACTTGATGCCGGCGTCAACGATCTTCTTCGCGTCCTCAAGCGTGACCTCGTTCTGGGTTGCGCAGGGCATCACGATATCGACCTTCACGCCCCACGGCTTCTGACCGGGGAAGAAGGGAACACCGAACTTATCGGCATAGGCCTTGACCTCGTTCTTGCCCGAAGCGCGCATCTCAAGCATAAAGTTGATCTTTTCGGGGGTGGTGACACCCTCTTCGTCGTAGATGTAGCCGTCAAGGCTGGACAGGGTAACGACCTTGCCGCCGAGCTGGGCAACCTTCAGCGCGGTACCCCACGCCACGTTGCCGAAGCCGGAGATGGCAACCGTCTTGCCCTTGATGTCCTCGCCGAGCCATTTGAGCATTTCGACCGTGTAATACACCGCGCCGAAGCCCGTTGCCTCGGGACGGATCAGCGAGCCGCCGTAAGCGCGACCCTTACCGGTCAGAACGCCCGTGAACTCGTTGCGCAGGCGCTTGTACTGACCGTACATATAGCCGATCTCACGCGCACCCACGCCGATGTCGCCCGCGGGCACGTCGGTGTCCGCGCCGATGTGGCGCTGGAGCTCGGTCATAAAGCTCTGGCAGAAACGCATCACTTCGCCGTCGCTCTTGCCGGCGGGATCGAAGTCGGAGCCGCCCTTACCGCCGCCCATAGGCAGGGTGGTCAGGCTGTTCTTGAAGGTCTGCTCAAAGCCGAGGAACTTGATGATGGACGCGTTGACCGTCTTGTTGAAACGGATACCGCCCTTGTAGGGACCGATCGCGGAGTTGAACTGCACGCGATAGCCGCGGTTGACCTGCACGTTGCCGTTGTCATCGACCCACGGCACACGGAAGAAGATCTGGCGCTCGGGCTCGACCATACGCTCAACGACGCCCGCTTTTTCGTAAGCGGGGTTCTGCTCGATAACGGGCTTGATGGACTCAAGAACCTCGTGCACAGCCTGCAGGAACTCAGTCTCACCGGGGTTGCGGGCCTGCACGTCCGCATACACTCTGTCAAGATACGCATTGTTAAACATAAGAATTAGCCTCCTTAAAGGTGTTTTACAGGGGAAAACAGATGCAATTTGAAATTTTTGCATCGCAACGTAGTCAATTATAGCCCCTTTTTTAGCGTTTTGCAAGTGTTTTTTGCAAGTTTTTTGTGTCGAAAATGCATTTTTTATTCCGTCATCAGCGCACAAAGAGCATTGGAGAAGGCAATGGGGTCTTCCACGGGCAGACCTTCGATGAGCAATGCCTGATCGTAAAGAAGCGCTGTGTAGGTGGTGAGCTTCTCTTTGTCGGTGTCGAACAGACGCTGAAGCGTCGTCCAGATGGCGTGATGCTCGTTGATCTCCAGCACGCGGGTTGCCTTGAACTGCTCTGCCTGTTCGCCGGGCATCGCGCGGAGCACCTTTTCCATCTCCAGCGACAGCCCGCCCTCGCTCGACAGGCACACGGGATGCGATTTCAGACGGTTGGACAGGCGCACGGCGGCAACCTTGCCGTCAAGTGCTTCGGTCATAGCGGCAAGCAGATCCTTGTGCTGCTCTGCCTGCTCCTCGGCCTGCTTTTTCTCCTCCTCGGTCTCCAGACCGAGGTCACCGTCGGACACATTCTTGAAGGTCTTGCCCTCGTAATCGTTCAGCGCGCGGATGCAGAATTCATCTACATCCTCGGTCAGGTACAGCACCTCATAGCCGCGGTCGAGCACTAACTCTGCCTGCGGCATACGTGCTAACTTCTCGCGATCAGAGCCGCAGATGTAGTAGATGCAGGTCTGCTCCTCCTTCATACGGGTCAGGTACTCCGCCAGGGTGGTCGGATGCTCGTCGTGGGAGGAGGCGAACAGCAACAGATCCTGCAGCAGCTCCTTGTTTTTGCCGAACTCCGCGTATACGCCGTATTTTAACTGCATACCGAAGCTCTTGAAGAACGTCTCATACGTTTCACGGTCGTTTTGTTGCATGGAGTAGAGCTCGGACTTGATCTTTTTCTCCAGGCGGGACGCGATCAGCTTGAGCTGACGGTCGTGCTGGAGCATTTCGCGGGAGATGTTCAGCGACAGATCCTGCGAATCCACAAGACCCTTGATGAAGCTGAAGCAGTCGGGGAGCAGGTCGGCGCATTTGTCCATGATCAGCACACCGCTGGCGTACAGCTGGAGTCCCTTTTCATAGTCGCGGGAATAAAAATCCTGCGGTGCGTGAGCGGGCACGAACATCAGCGCGTTGTAGGTCGCCGCACCCTCGGTCGAGCTGTGAATGACGCGCAGGGGATCCGTATAATCGTAGAATTTTTCTTTGTAGAAGTTGTGATAATCCTCGTCGGTTAGCTCGTTTTTGTTTTTGCGCCACAGCGGTACCATACTGTTGAGCGTCTGCGTTTCGGTGACCTGCTCGTAATCTTCGGGCTTGTCGCCTTCACAGCCGTCCTTGAGTCTGCTTTGCGGCATCGGCATCTGAATGGGATAGCGGATGTAGTCCGAATAGCGCTTGACAAGTGCCTTGAGACGGTAGGGTTGCAGGAACTCGTCGTAGTTCTCGTCCTCGGTGCTGTCCTTGATGTGGAGTGTAATGACAGTACCGTGCGTGTCCTTTTGCGCCTCGGTCACCGTGTAGCCGTCCGCACCCGTCGATTCCCACTGATACGCCTCATCACTGCCGAAGGCACGGCTGAGCACCATCACGCGGTCGGCAACCATAAATGCCGCATAGAAGCCGACACCGAACTGACCGATGATGTCGATGTCGTCGGGCTGCTCGGTATCACGCTTGAACGCGAGCGAACCACTCTTGGCGATGGTGCCGAGATTGTCTTCGAGCTCCGCCTTGGTCATACCGATGCCGTTGTCGGTGACGGTCAGTGTGCGCTGTTCGGCATCGGGAACGATCGAAATGATGAATTCGTTGCGGTCGATGCCCGTTGTGCCGCCCTGAAGGGAGTGGTAATAGAGCTTATCCAGTGCGTCGCTGGCGTTGGAGATCAGCTCACGCAGAAAAATTTCACGGTGTGTATAAATGGAATGGATCATCAGGTCCAGCAAGCGCTTGGACTCCGCTTTAAACTGTTTTTTTGCCATTGCAAAAGGCCTCCCGAAAAATGGTATTAGCACTCCTTACCATCGAGTGCTAATACAGTATAGCGCACTCTGTTGAAAAAGGCAAGGGCGGAAATATGAAAATATTGTAAAAAGAAACGCGTTCCACCCAAAAAGGGCAGAACGCGAAGGGTTATTTCGTCATAAACAGTACGCCCAGGCAACCGGGACCGCAGTGCGAGGCGATGGTGCAGCCTGCCTGTGTGACATACACGTTTTCAAACGGATGCAGGGATTTGACCAGCTCCACGACCTTTTGTACCTTGTCGGCGTCCATCGGGCTGTGGGTAACAAAGACTTTGTCCAGGCGGATATCGGTGCGACCTTCCAGCTCACCGCGGACATATTCTTCCAGCACCTTATCCATTGAACCGCGGTATTTCTTGTCAACACCCATCGAAGCATCGGCGGTGTTGACGCGGATGGAGGGCTTGAGCTTGAGCAGGTTTGCGCCGAACATTGCCAGTGCCGAGCAACGACCGCCCTTGTGCAGGAATTCCAGGGTATCCAGCACAAAGCTGGCGCTGACCTTATCGGTCAGGGCGCGCACTTCGTCGGCGATCTGTGCGGCGGGCATACCGTCGGCAATGCGCTTGGCGGCTTCCAGCACGAGATGACCCGAGCCGGACGAAAGATTGCCGCTGTTCACCACGTGCACGCGTCCGTCGAATTCTTCGGCGGCGAGACACGCATTCTGGTGCGAGGAGGAAATGCCCGAGCCGAGGGAAATATGGATAACATCACAGCCGTCTTCCACGAACGGCGTGAAGAAATCAATGTATTCCTGCACGTTGATCGCGGCGGTGTGGGGCAGAACTTTGCGTTCTTTGTAAATGCTCACGATGTCATCAGGCGTCAGGTCGATGCCGTCCTGATAGGTTTTGTCTTCCAGCACAATGTGGAAGGGATAGAGGTGGACGCCGTGCAAGGCGACTAATTCGGGACCGAGATCACAGGTGCTGTCGGCACAAAGGATCACGCGGTTGCTCATAAAAGCTCACACTCCGTTTCGTTGAAAATACAACAAAAGTATAGCACAAACAACAGGCAATTGCAAGCGAATTTCGACGGCAAGAGAAATCCGATAAAACACTGGACAAATACAATAGAAATATGTTATAATAGATTGAATAAATGATGAATTTTCAACAATACAGCAGCGGAAAGGGGAGGATACTATGCGCACGGCTATGCGTTCGATAAGCGTTGTTGCGGCGTGGCTGGCGGTTTTCTCCCTTTTGCTCGGCCTTTTATGCCCGATGGTGCTTCCTGCTGCAACCGCGCAGTCGGTGGCATCCAATGTAAGCGGCGATGCGGACGGCGACGGCGCACTGTCCACGGTGGATACCCGCCTGATCGTGCAGCATATTGTCGGTCTGGCAAGGTTGGACACTGCTCAGCTTGCGGCGGCGGATGCCAACGGCGACGGCAAGGTCAATTCGGCGGATGTCCGCGTGATCCTCAAAGCGCTTGTAGAACAGTCCGTTACCACCACGACGACCACCACCACAACCACGACGACGACCACCACCACAACAACCACGACAACGGTTACACAGCCGCAGACAGATCCCTACAACCTCCTGCAAGAAACATATATTGCGGAAGGACGCGACAATGTTACCGTCAATGAGGACGGCTCCTGGACGGTCACGGGTGATTTTTCGCTGGCACCGCGGCTGACGTTTGAGTATTCGCTGTTCCCGTATCTGTTGCAGACCTTTACGACCGATACGCGGGTTACGATCACGGTGCTTGACCGCGATCCCAACGGCATTTACAAAGATCGCTGGATCGGTCTTTACAGCAATTTTGTCGGTGAAAACACCTATCCTGTCGGCGAGTACAACAACGTGGACGATTATCGTGCCGTCTATGAGTGGCACATTCAGAACGAGGGGTGGCAGGTTGCCGACAACACCGCCACCGTTCACGCCGTATACATCGAATTCAACAGCTCCTCTCCGACGGCGACCTTTGAAGCCTTGCGTCTGTTGCCCGAGGGCTTCTGCTCGGATATCGATCTGTTGCGTGAGGATAACACCGAAATTTCCTCCGAGGGCGCGACATTTTCCTACAGCGAGCAGGGTGTGACCATCACCGCAGAAAACGGACAGGGCAGTATCGGCTTTCACGGCATCGGAGAATACGATGCGGAAAAATGGTCGTATGTTCATCTTTCGCTGACATCCGAAGTGCCGTTCCTGCTGTCGATGTACGATGCGGCGAACGACCGCTGGATCACCTCAAGTGATGACTTTTTCCCGCAGTTCGGCGGCGATGAATATGCCTATACCTACGCGCCCGCGGGCAGCTACACGGTGTCGCTGTATGTGAAGGGCTGTTACACGTGGGACGGCAGTGCACTGCCCGAAACGGTCAGCCTGGATGCGGTGCATATTGAACCCAAGGCAAAGGGCAGGATCGTGATCAATCACCTGACAGTGACCGATGAAGCCGCGTGTAACGCGCAGGCACCCGTCATTCCGCCTGCGCTGACACCGCTTGACCCGTCGCAGTATTACGGCCGACAGCTTTTAGCGGCGGAGGATCCGAATTTAGCGGAGGCGTACGATCATTTAGGCCGTCAGGTGACGGCATTTGTGTCCGATGTAGATATGCACGGATACGGTCTGACGCTCAATGAGTTTGAAAAGGTTCTGCGCTATTATCATGACGATCATCCTGAGGTATTCTGGCTGAGTCTGTCCTACAGCTACAGCTACTGGACAATGGGCGAGAACACCTACCTCCACACGATGACGCAAAGCTACGGTCTTTCTGCAGATGAAATCGTCGCTTTGCAGACACAGTTAGAGGAGCGGGTGCAGGAGCTTCTTGACGGCATCACCGACGAAATGCCGTATGCCGACCGTGTGCGGCTGTTGCACGATCGCCTGATCCTGTCGTGCGATTACGACACCACCTATAAAGCGGCGCACAATCACGACCTGCTCGGCGTGCTGCTGTACCGTACGGGCGTGTGCGAAAGCTATGCCCGCGCGTTCCAGTATCTGATGTACCGCAGCGGCATCAATGCCATTTTGCAGATCGGACAGATCACGCAAAACGGTGAGCATCATATGTGGAACCTCATCCATCTCAACGGCGATTGGTATCAGATGGACACCACGTGGGATGATCCCGTGTTCTCCACCCCTAATCCCGACTATATCCGCTACACCTATTACAACATTACCACCGCGCAGATGGAAACGGAACGCACGATTTATCGTATCGCGTCGTATTTCGACGAAACCTATTATGTGTCCTACCCGTATCCCGATTGTACGGCAACGGCAGAAAACTTCTTTGTGAAAAAAGCGGTCACGCTGACGAGGTTCGATCAGGTGACGATCGGCAAGGAGGTTGCCGCCAGTATTCTCGAAAACGATGTGGCGGTGTTCTGCCCGACGGGAACGTACACGCTTGCACAGTTAGAAGCAAACATTGTGGACAATATCATTTCGATCTGCGTGGAGGCAAACAAGAGCCTTCCGTCCGATCAACAGCTTGTTCGCCCCGGTTACAGCATTGAGCTTGTTGAGGAGTACGGTGTGATCAGCCTGCACGTGCGTGACTATTCGTAATGAAATGAAGTATATTGTAAAACGCCATATCCCCGCTAAAACGGAGTTTAACGGGGATATGGATTCATTTTAAGGAGACCCTTGCTTATGTTACCCTACTTGTTTCATTCACAGTTATCCGAACACCGTTTTCCGCTCGGCGCGGTGACACCGCAGACGGCGGTGCTGATGCGTGTGCGCGTCCCGCGTGAGTGGGGATGCCGTGCGTCCCGCCTGATCGTCAACCGCGACGATCACCCGCTTGTGTGTGCGGAAATGTTCTGGGCGGGGATGGATGGTGACTGCCACGAATGGTGGGAGTGCCATTTTGAGCCGAACGATGTCGGGCTGTTTTTCTACACCTTTGAGCTGCTCCTTGAGCGCGGCACGAAAACGCTTTGTCGCTTGTCGGACGGCTCTGCGGGCGTATCCGACAACGGACGCAATGCGCCGTGGTGGCAGTTGACCTGCTATGCGGCGGATTTTGAAACGCCCGACTGGCTGGCAGGCGGCGTGATGTATCAGATTTTCCCCGACCGTTTTGCGCGCTCGGGTGAACCGAAGGAGGGGGTTCCCGCCGACCGTCGGATGCACGGCTCGTGGGACGAACCCGTCAACTGGCAGAACGATGAGCAGGGCGTGTTCCGTTGCAACGACTATTACGGCGGCGATCTCAAGGGCATTGAACAGCGCCTTGACCGCCTGCACGAGCTGGGCGTGACCTGCCTGTACCTGAACCCGATTTTTGAGGCGCACTCCAACCATCGCTACAACACCGCCAACTACCGCCGTGTGGACCCGATGCTCGGCACGGAGGCGGATCTGTGCTCCCTGATCCGCACCGCGGCGACGCTCGGCATCCGCGTGATGCTTGACGGCGTGTTTTCGCACACGGGCTCGGACAGCCTGTATTTCAACCGTGAGAATCGCTATGAGACGGTGGGGGCGTATCAGTCACCCTCCAGCCCGTATTATACCTGGTTCAGCTTCTCGCGTTGGCCCAACAACTATGCATCGTGGTGGGGCTTTGACACGCTTCCCGAGGTGAACGAAACCCACCCCGATTATATGAATTACATCAACGGCGAGGGCGGCATTGTGCGCCATTGGCTCAGGGACGGCATCGGCGGCTGGCGGCTGGATGTGGCGGATGAGCTCCCCGACGCGTTTTTGGATGCTCTTCGCGCGGCGACAAAAGCCGAAAACCCCGATGCGATCGTGCTCGGTGAGGTGTGGGAGGATGCCAGCAACAAGCACAGCTACGGCTGTCGCCGCCGCTATCTGCTTGGTAAACAGCTTGACAGTGTGATGAACTATCCCTTTGCCGACGCGGTGTTAGGCTTCCTGCGCGGCGGCACGGCAAAGTGGTTCTGCTCGTCGGTGGCAACCATCGTGGAACATTACCCGCCGCAGGTGATCCGCCTGCTGATGAATCACATCGGCACCCACGATACCGAGCGTGCGCTGACGGTGCTGGCGGGCGAACCCAGCCAGGGACGCGGACGCGCGTGGCAGGCGGCGCAACGCCTGAACGATGTTCAGCGGCAAAGAGGACTTCGCCTGATGCGCCTGGCATCGGCGCTGCAATTCTGTTTGCCCGGCGTGCCGTGCATCTATTACGGCGACGAAGCGGGTATGGAGGGCTACCGCGACCCGTTTAACCGCGGCACCTATCCGTGGGGACGCGAGGACACCGAGCTCCTCAACTGGTACCGTCAGTTAGGCAAGCTCCGCAAGGTAGCGGGTGCGCTCAAGGAGGGCGATTTCCGTCCCTTCCCGACGGGAATGGATGAGGTGGCGTGCTTTGAGCGCGTTGACGGCAACAAACGACTGATGTGCGCTGTCAACCGCAGTGAGCGCACGGTGTGCCTGTCGCTTCCGATTCGTTGGCACGGCTTCACGGTCAATCTCGGTGGCGGCATCCCCGATGTGGACGGCAACCTGACCCTCCCGCCGTTCGAATGTGCAATTTTTGTTGATAACGATGAGTATTGAGGAGGATGAGCATGGAGATCCGAACGGTCTATACGAAAGAACGCCTGCTGGCTTTCAACCGTGTTGCGGCAGGCTACAAACCATGGTTCTGGATCGTACTTGTTGTGTGTAATGTAGTGGTGCTGGCGTGCTTTGGCTTTCTGTGGGCAATGCACGCAGTGGATTCGCGTATATGGCTTTGCGTGGCGCTGGTGTTGTTTATGGATGTCTTGTCGCTGTTCTGTGCATTTGTATTGCCTCGCCTGATGGTATCAAAAGCCAAAAACCTGAATCTCGAAATCCTCTACACGTTTACGCCGGACGGCATTCAGACGCAAGCCAAAAACGACCTTATCGAAGAATCGGTTACGGTTCGCTATCCGTTTATTACCAAGGTGCTGAAAAAGGGAACGGAGCTGTATCTGTTTTTCTCGCGTCAGCAGGGATATGTTGTGGATCTGTCGTCGCTTGATCGGGATCAGCTCGAAGCGTTGAGGATGTTGTTGCAAAGCAAGATTACCGTTAAACATTTTGATTGGCTGTAACGCAATCAAAATGTGAAGCGAGGAACGCCGTCGCTCGAAGAGCGGCTGAGGGGATTTAGCAAATAAACAAAAAGAAGAAATGTATGCAAAGAAACAAAAGCCAAGGGTAACACCGCCGGCAAAAGTGCTCAGGAAAACGATGACAAAAGAAAAAAGACGGTTACGACAAGGAGAATGTATATTATGGAAAAGTTAAAACGTGTCAGCCCGACGTCGTACTATCTGCTTATTATCGGCATTGCGGCGATATTTGCGGTCGGAGCCATCCTGTTTCTTGGTGGTTTATCGGATGATTCCGACGATTTGATGGTAGCCGGCTCGATTGTTTTAGGCTCAGCAGTTGCGCTTATAGGCGATGCGTACATTGCGTTGCAGTTCTTCCTTGCCGCCGCGGACAAAGGCTATGAGGATGCCAAGTATTTCTGGCTGTCGCTCTTTACCTTCCCGGGATACTTGCTGGTTGCAGCATTGCCCGACCGTCACAATGACAACCGTACCGACAGTGACGATTTACCCGATTTATAAGGGGAGAGATATATGAGTGAACGATACAGCCGGATGTTCAGCTTGCCCACAGAATTATACACCTCCGGAGCCCCTGTGGTGATCGTGGCGGGTGCGTTGCTGAAGGATAGCCGGACAGGTTCGATGCTGGCACAACTGAAAATCCGTAACATTCAGAAAAAAATAATCAAAGCCGTCAAGGTGAGTGTCCTTGCAAAGGACGCGGCAGACCGTTCTCTCGGCGAAGAGCGTGAGCATTCCTATTCTGCTTTGAATGTCAGGCGCGATGAGGACTTTGGTCAGAAATCGCCGATAATGCTGGATAGAAATACTTGTGCGTTTATCGCCAAGGTCACGGAAGTGGTGTTCAGCGATCAGACCATATGGACGGCAGATGAGCAGGCGTGCTGGGAGCCGCTGACACCGGCGGTTTCGCCGGAGTCACGTTTTCCGCTTGCGCAACTGGCAAAAGAGTTTCGGATTCAGTTCGGAGAGAATGTTCTCTGTTTTCCGACACGCGACAAGGAATTGTGGCGTTGTGCGTGCGGCGTATTCAACCATAACAGCGAAGCCTGCTGCCACGTGTGCGGACGTTCCTATGAAGTGATGGCACGTGTGACAGAAGAAGAGTTGCTCGACAGAGTGAAGAAAAAACAAGAACTTGAACAGTCGAAAAAACGCGAACGAAGGAAAATCCTTGCGGTAACAGCGGCTGTAGCAACTGCGGTGGTTGCGCTCTTGTTTTGTGCAGGACTGATCAATCGGGAAATCAACTATCAGGTTGCTGTCAATCAATTTGCTCAAGTGAGTTATACACAGACCGAGGAACGGTTTGAAGCACTGGGCGACTATAAGGACAGCAAGGAATGGTATGATACGGCAACGACATTTCACGAAGCCTATGATCAGAAATCTGTGCAACGGTACAAGCAACAATATTGGGCAGTCGGTTTAAGCGAAAAGCAACTTTTGCTGGACAGAGTGCGTGCGGATGCCTATAACGAAATTTACAGGGATGAGTTTCAGTTTGCATACAAGCTGCTGTACTGGCTTGATGAAGAAGGTGACGAGGATGCAGAGGAAGCCATCGCGTTCTGCTTTGACCGTGCGCTGGATTACGGAGTTCAGTTGATGGATAACAGGCATTTTATCGAAGCCAACGAGTTGTTCAGATGGCTGTATCTCAAGACAGACGATGCCGAGGCGGCGGAATTGTTCGAGCGGAGCGAAGAATTGGTTGCAAAAGTTGAGATGGCTGAAAATATCATAAGGTTGGCAAACGGTGATACGACCTATTTCGATGAGTTTGGTGCGACCTTGTCTGCGGAAGAAACCAAAAGGGAACTTCTCTCGGGACAATGGCTGTGGATTAGGAACGGGAATTTCCGAAAAGCCGATTTCAAGGAAAACGGCGAAGTGGATTTTCACGACGACATAACAGCTTATTGGTCGCTGACTGCAGACGGCTTTACCTATGCCGTCTATGTGTTTAAGCCGACAACGCCCGTATTCCCGGTTGCGCGCAAACGCATCCGTCAGATCAACGAGAATATTCTGTTTTACGGGGATATCGCTCTGATCCGAGCAGATTCTGCCTATGCGAAGTACATTACAGAGGAAAACGGTTTTACGGCTGATGCCGAGGCGGCGGAAGTGTTCGAGCTGAACGAGGAATTTGGTACACAAGCAGCGATGGTTGAGAATATCATACGGTTGGCAAAAGGCGATACAACCTGTTTCGATGAGTTCGGCACATCCTTGTCTGTGGAAGAAACCGAAAGAGAACTTCTCTCGGGACAATGGCTGTGGATTCGCGACGGCGATTGCCGAAAAGCGGATTTCAAAGAAAACGGCGAAGTGGATTTTCATGACGGTACCGCATCGTATTGGTCGGTGGATGCAAACGGCTTTACTTATGCCTCCTATGCGGGTAAGGTGACAACGCCTGTATTCACGTTTTTGCGTAAACCTATCCGTCGGATTGATGCAGATATTCTGTTTTACGGGGATATCGCTCTGATCCGAGCAGATTCTGCCTATGCGAAGTACATTACAGAGGAAAACGGTTTTACAATGGTATCGGAAGATTAAAACCAAGGATCAGGTTCCCCTTGAAGCAAGGGGGGCCTGACTTCATCCCCAATCTTGTTGCAACAACGTAGGGCGCGTACACCAAGCAATTACGGAGGGGGCGGCGTCCCCGAACGCCCCGCGCGTCCTTTGGACGCGGTCGCGCATTGCGCGACGGAATCCTTATAAAACATAAAAGCCCCGCCCGTTGCCGATTGAACAAGTCCAGTAAAAACGGACAATAGAAAAAAGCACCCCCTTTATGGTAGAATGAAAAGAGCTACCATGAAGGGGGTATTT
>SVPN01000040.1 GCA_015065805.1 Oscillospiraceae bacterium
AAAAAGACCTCTTTTGTCTACTGGACAAAAGAGGTCTTTTTGAATGATGTTTGCCTTCGGCAAATGATGTTGGGCAACACCCAATGATGACGGCTACGCCTAATGATGTGTGGCTTCGCCACATTTTATGGCAAACATCGCATCATTGCGAGTGAAACGAGCAACATCATTATGCGGAGCATAACATCATATCGCCGTAGGCGATGCATCATTGAATTGTTCTGAATTTATGATATAATTAAATAAATGAGGCGATTTTGTGAAAGAAAATAAGCTTGCAGAACTATCAATGGAGTTTGCTGTGGATATTATAAACCTTGTAAGGCAACTTAAAGAACATCGGGAAGCCATTATTTCTAACCAAATCGGCAGAAGTGGTACAAGCATCGGTGCCAACATCCACGAAGCACAGTATGCACAAGGCAAGAAGGATTTTATTTCTAAGTTGGAAATTGCTTTGAAAGAAGCAAGTGAAACAGGTTATGAGCAATACCCTTTACGTTACCGATTGTACTCTTCAGGAATGGGCTTCAAAACTGCCCTTTGCAAAAGCCGTATGCTGCGGAAACGATTCGTTCGTGTGCCTGGATGAACAAAACAAAATGCAGTCTGTCTATATCGGTACTTATTATCGGACGAACTATTGGGAGAATACAGCCTCCTTTGCGGCGAATCTGTGCGGTATGCCTTTCCGGATTCTGACGGCGTGCTGTATGACGATATTGCGCAACAGCGCGGACAAGAGGAGCGCTACGTGCAAACGGAAGGAGCGGGGCATAGCTTCATCGGGTTGCGCGAGGACGGATGTGTGGTTGTGTTTGCGGGAGATGCTTGCCGAAATGCGGAACAATGGACAAACATAAAAAGCATCTCGATCGGAAAACGGGATGATCAGGTGTTTTTGGCGGGCATTTCCGAATGAAGAAAGCAGACGGATATGCGGTTGTGCACTTGATTTCTGTCGGAATGTCCGTTATAATTAGAATAATGATACTCTCTGCGGAAGGATGATACAAATGATCTGCAATGCAATTCAGAAACTGATCGAGTATGCGCTGGCAAAAGCGCTGATAACCACGGACGATGTGATGGTCGTGCGCAACGCCCTGATGAATGTGCTGGGCGTGGACAACTGGGAAGAGCCGACCGAAGCCTATCAGGGCGAAGCGGTAGATGAGCTCTTAGAGGCTCTGCTCCGCTTTGCGGTTGAAAACGGCATTTTGGAGGATACGGCAAACAACCGCGATCTCTTTGACACCAAGCTGATGGGTATTCTCACCCCGATGCCGCGCGAGATCATCGCCGCGTTCCGTGCCCATTATAACACCGACCGCCGCGATGCGACCGAGTGGTACTATCAGATCAGCAAGGATCTCAACTATGTCCGCGCGGGCCGTATTGCCAAAGACCTGAAGTGGACCTATGACTGCGAGTACGGCACGCTGGACATCACCATCAACTGCTCGAAGCCCGAAAAGGATCCGCGCGATATCGCCGCGGCGGGCAAGCAAAAGGCGGTCGCGTATCCGAAATGCCAGCTTTGCGTGGAAAACGCAGGCTTTGCGGGTCACGCAACGCATCCCGCGCGACAGAATCTGCGCCCCATCCCGATCCGCGTGGCGGACGGCGACTGGATGCTGCAGTATTCGCCCTACGGCTATTACAACGAGCATTGCATCATCTTCAATGCGGCGCATATCCCGATGGCAATCGATGATGCGGTGTTTGACAAGCTGTTCGATATTCTGGATTTCCTGCCGCATTATTTTGTCGGCTCCAATGCCGATCTGCCCATCGTCGGCGGCTCTATTCTGTCGCACGAGCATTTTCAGGGCGGCAACTATACCTTTGCGATGACCAATGCACCCGTGGAGCACGCGTTCACGATCCCCGCCTTCCCGAATGTGCAGGCGGGTCTGCTCAAATGGCCGATGTCGGTCGTGCGCGTGACCTCGAAGGACCGCGAGCAGCTTGCGGCCTGCTGTCAGACGGTGCTCCGTGCGTGGCGCGGTTACAGCGATGAAGCGGCGCATATTTACGCGTTCACGGGTGATACACCGCACAATACGATCACCCCGATCGCCCGTATGCGCGACGGACAGTATGAATGCGATCTGGTGCTTCGCAACAACATCACCACCGAAGAACGCCCGATGGGCCTGTTCCATCCGAACCCGTCGCTGCATCACATCAAAAAGGAAAATATCGGTCTGATCGAGGTGATGGGCCTTGCGGTGCTTCCGTCGCGTCTGGCAACCGAGATCGGTGAGCTGGAAACGGCGATGCTGACGGGTGCCGCTTTTGATACGCCGTCGCTCAAAACCCACGAGGAATGGGCGAGAGGCGTGCTTGCCGCGCATCCCGAGTTCTGTGCCGATAACGCCCGTGCTATCCTCGAGCAGGAGATCGGAAAGGTCTTTAAGGAAGTGCTTGAAGATGCGGGCGTGTTTAAACGTGATGAGGAAGGAAAGGCGGCCTTCCTGCGGTTTGCACAAAGCCTGTAAGCAAAAGAACGGAGGACGTTACGATGAGCAAGACCATGCAAGATATCCTGGCGATGATCGAGGAATATGACATTGAGATGATCGACTTCAAAATGGTGGACATCAACGGTCAGTACCGCCACGTGACCATCCCTGCAAAGAACTTTTCCGAGGATACGATGGTCAGCGGCATCGGCTTTGACGCCTCGAACTACGGCTATGCGGTCGTGGAAAAGAGCGATATGGTGTTCATTCCCGATCCCGACACAGCGGTGATCGATCCGTTCTGTTCTATTCCCACCTTATCAATGACGGGTAACGCGATGATCATCGACAGTCCCGAAAACCGTCCGCTTGCGCAGTATCCGCGCAACATCGTGCTGGCCGCGGAGCAATATATGAAGGACAGCGGTGTAGCGGACACGATGCTGATCCTGCCCGAGTTTGAGTTTTATCTGTTCGATCAGGTGGGCTGGTCGGTACAGCCCAATGACATCAGCGCGCAGATCGACGCGGTGCAGTCCTATTGGAACAGCGCTGTGCAGGGTCAGGGCGTTGTGGTGCCCAAGCAAAAGGCATACCACGCGGCAAAGCCGTTTGACGCGGCATACGAGTGTCGCAGTGAGATGTGTATGCATATGGCGGATGCAGGTATCCGCATCAATTATCATCATCCCGAGGTTGCGGCATCGGGTCAGTTTGAGATCGAACCCCAGCTCGGAAAAATGTCCGAGATGGCAGATGCCTCGATGATGATCAAGTACATCATCCGCAACACCGCGCTGAAATACGGCAAAACGGCAACCTTTATGCCCAAGCCCATCTACGGCGAAGCGGGCAGCGGTATGCACGTGCATATGCTGCTTCTCAAGGACGGTCAGCCCGTGTTCTCCGACGATGAGGGCTACGCACATCTGAGCCGTGAGGCGCACTGGTTTATGGGCGGTCTGCTCAAGCATATCCATTCGCTGTGTGCGCTGACAAACCCCAGCACCAACTCCTTCAAGCGTCTGGTGCCCGGCTTTGAAGCGCCCGTGACCGTTGGCTACGCAACCTCCAACCGCAGTGCGGTCATCCGCATCCCTGCGTATGCGAAATCACCCGACAAGCGTCGCTTTGAGCTTCGCAATCCCGACGCGACCTGTAACCCGTATTTCTGCTATGCGGCGATCCTGATGGCGGGTCTGGACGGCATCAAGAATCAGATCGATCCCCACGAAAACGGCTGGGGACCGTACGACGTGAATCTGTATCACCTGCCCGAAGAGGAAAAGGCCAAGCTGCAAGGACTGCCGACCTCGCTTGAAGAAGCACTGGATGCGCTTGAGGCGGATCACGATTATCTGACGGCGGGCGGCGTGTTCCCCGAGGAGCTGCTCAAAAACTTCATCCGCACCAAGCGCGAGGAATGCCGTCAGCTTTCGGCGATCCCGCACCCCGCGGAATATGACAAGTATTTCAATCTGTAACGCATTTTTCAAAAGCGGAAACGGGCATCAACCGTTTCCGCTTTTGTTGTTGTTTGACGAAGTTCCGGGAAAGAATGCCAAAGCAGTGAAAATATTGTTAAAAAAATAACAAACTTTCGAAAAACCTCTTGCATTTCCCGCAAAATCGTGTAGAATACTAAAAGAGGAAAACGAAAACCGAACCGTCGCGGCGACGGCGCTTTTTTGATGCGGCATTGTTAATTGTTTAACAAAGTTTTCCTCGATAATCAAAACGGGAGAGATCGCAATGGCAAGACAGTATGAAGCGTGGCAAGGTTTTGAAAGCGGTACGTGGGTCGAGGAGATCAATGTGCGCAGCTTTATTCGACATAACTATACCCCTTACGACGGCGACGAAGCGTTTTTGGAGACCCCGACGCAGGATACGCTGGATCTGTGGGAACAGGTAATGGAGCTTACCGCTAAGGAGCGGGAAGCGGGCGGTGTGCTGGATATGGACACCAAGATCATTTCCACGATCACCTCGCACGGCCCGGGGTATCTGGACAAAACGAAGGAGCGCATTGTCGGCTTCCAGACCGACAAGCCGTTCAAGCGTGCGCTTCAGCCCTACGGCGGCATCCGTATGGCGGAAAAAGCGTGCGCGGACAACGGCTACAAGGTAGACGAAGAGGTCAGCGAGTTTTTCACTGTCCACCGCAAAACGCACAATGCAGGCGTGTTTGATGCGTATACACCCGAAATGCGTGCGTGCCGCTCCAGCCATATTATCACGGGTCTTCCCGATGCGTACGGTCGCGGTCGCATCATCGGTGATTACCGACGCGTGGCACTGTACGGCGTAGACCGTCTCATCGAGGATAAAGAAGAGCAAAAGCGCACCACGCGCTCAGCGATGTATTCCGATGTTATCCGCGACCGCGAGGAGCTGTCCGAGCAGATCCGTGCGCTGCATCAGCTTAAGGCAATGGCGCAAAGCTACGGCTACGATATTTCGTTGCCTGCAAAGGATACAAAGGAAGCCATTCAGTGGCTCTATTTTGCGTATCTCGGTGCGGTGAAAGAACAAAACGGTGCGGCGATGTCGCTCGGTCGCACATCGACCTTCCTGGATATTTACGCCGAGCGTGACCTGAAAAACGGTGTGTATACGGAGAAGGAACTGCAGGAGATGGTGGATCATTTCATTATGAAGCTCCGCCTTGTTAAGTTTGCGCGCACGCCCGAATACAACGCGCTCTTTTCGGGTGATCCGCAGTGGGTCACGGAATCCATCGGCGGTGTTGCCATCGACGGCCGTCATCTTGTGACGAAGATGTCCTTCCGCTATCTGCACACGCTGACCAATCTCGGTGCGGCACCCGAACCGAACCTGACGGTGCTGTGGTCCACGCGCCTGCCCGAAAACTTCAAGCGCTATTGCGCGAAAATGTCCATTGAAACCTCGTCGCTTCAGTATGAAAACGACGATCTGATGCGCTTTACGCACGGCGACGATTATGCGATCGCGTGCTGCGTGTCGTCGATGCGCATCGGCAAGGAAATGCAGTTTTTCGGTGCCCGCGCCAATCTCACCAAATGCTTGCTGTACGCGATCAACGGCGGCGTGGACGAGATCTCGGGCAAGCAGGTCGGCCCCGAATTCCGCCCGATCACATCGGAGTATCTGGATTACGACGAGGTGATGCGAAAGTACGACGCAATGATGCAGTGGCTGGCGGGCGTGTATGTCAATACGCTGAACATCATTCACTATATGCACGACAAGTACTGCTATGAGAAGCTGCAGATGGCACTTCACGACAAGCACGTGACCCGCTGGTTTGCAACGGGCATCGCGGGGCTGTCGGTCGTGGCGGATTCGCTGTCGGCGATCAAATATGCCAAGGTACGCGTGATCCGCGATGAAAACGGTCTTGCGGTTGACTATGAGGTGGAGGGGGATTTCCCGAAATTCGGCAACGACGATGATCGTGTGGACGAGATCGCCCGCGATGTGGTGCATATCTTTATGGAGCACGTGCGTAAGAATCACACCTACCGCAACGGCATTCCGACGACCTCCATCCTGACCATCACCTCGAATGTCGTGTACGGCAAGGCAACGGGCTCGACGCCCGACGGACGGAAGCGCGGCGAAGCGTTTGCACCGGGTGCCAACCCGATGCACCGCCGCGACAGCCACGGTGCGGTGGCATCGCTTGCTTCGGTTGCCAAGCTCCCGTTTATTGATGCACAGGACGGCATTTCCAACACCTTCTCCATCATCCCGGGTGCGCTCGGTAAGGATGACCGCATTTTTGTCGGCGATATAGAGGTGGACTGTGTGAACGGTGCCTGCTCGACGCCGACTCTGTTTGAAGGATTGGACAGCGAATAATCACTGAAGGAGGAATCAGACAATGGCTGCCACACAAAATCAGATCGATAACTTAGTTGCCTTGCTCGACGGTTATGTCGAAAAAGGCGGACATCATTTAAACGTGAATGTTTTCACCCGTGAGACCCTGCTGGATGCGCAGGCACATCCCGAGCGTTATCCCCAGCTCACCGTGCGCGTCAGCGGTTATGCGGTCAACTTTGTCAAGCTCACGAAGGAACAGCAGGATGAAGTGATCTCCCGCACGTTCCACGACACGATTTAAGCCGTGATCGGGTATGTGCATTCCGTCGAGAGCTTCGGCACGGTGGACGGGCCGGGCATCCGTATGGTGGTGTTTTTGCAAGGGTGCCCGATGCGCTGTCTGTATTGTCACAACCCCGATACCTGGGATGTGAAAAAGGGGACACCGACAAAGGCGTCGGAGCTGATCGAGCGGTATCGGAAAAACAAGGCGTTTTATTCCAAGGGCGGGCTGACGGTGACGGGCGGTGAGCCGCTTGTACAGCTGCCGTTTCTGACGGAGCTGTTTGTGCTTGCCAAGGAGAACGGGATCCACACGTGCCTGGATACAGCGGCGGCAACCTATCTGCCTGACAACGCCGAGCAGGCTCAGCTTCTTGACCGCCTGCTTGAACACACCGATCTTGTGATGCTGGATATCAAACAGATCGATCCCGACAAGCACCGTCATCTGACGGGTATGGATAATGCCCGTGTGCTGGCGTTCGCGCGGCTTCTTGACCGCAAGGGGATTCCGATGTGGATCCGTCACACGGTGGTGGAGGGATACACGGATGATCCCGCAGATCTGACGGCTTTGGGGGAATTTATCGGCTCTTTGCGGTATGTCAAAGCGCTGGATGTGTTGCCGTATCACACGATGGGTGTCGGTAAATATAAGGAGCTCGGAACGGCGTACCCGCTTGACGGTGTTCCGCCGCTTTCCAAGGATGCCGCGGCAACCGCGCGCGACTGCATTTTAGCGGGCATCCGCAAGGTACGTGATATACCCGAAACGTAAATAAAAACGGACGAGCAAAGGCGTGCTCACTTAGAGATTAACCGCTTTAAAACGTCATCTTTTGGCACAAGCCATCGTTAAAAAAGCCCGCCATCCGACAGGATGACGGGCTTTTTTTGCCTTGCCTTGCACTCAAAATAGGAGCGTTTTAAAATGTATAAACTCGAAACGTTTTTAAACAACGGCAACGTGTGCGAAGATCTGTTACGGAAAGAAATCCCTATTCTAAGCAATTCCTTCCTAAGTGAGCACGCCTTTGCTCGTCCGTTTTTGATTATTTCAGACCCATTACGTTTCGGAATAACTGCTCCCAATCTCTGTCCGTCAGATCCTTGGCACTTTCGACAAGCTGAATGTCCAGCGCCTCGGCACGGCGGCGGATACGCTTTTGCGTGGTATCCGGCAGCATATCGATGTCGGTTATGATCAGCATTTTGCGGACATATTCGCCGCCGAACAGATACGAAACGGTGAAGAATTTGTACAGCTCGCTGTCGGTGACATCGCCGCCCTTGCAGGAGATGAACAGCGGTTGCACACCGCGCACGGCGATCGCGTCGATCTCGTTGTGGGGGGATGCGGGGGAAACGGGAAGGTCATCGTCCCATTGGATGAAGGCGCCCATACGGCAGTCATTAAACAGCGAACCGCCTGCGTACTTGGCGTTCTGCAATGCATACAGCACCTTGTGCTCTAAGATGTTGCCCGCTTTTGTAAACATCGTATGGTAATACGGCTTGGTGTAGGTGTAGCGGATGTGCCCGTCGTCGCCTTGAACGGTGAAGAGCTTGCAGATGATTTTTTTGCTTTGCATCTCTTCTAATGCGCTGATGAGCTTGTTGTATTTCTCCTGCGGGATTCTCTTGGAGGGGATGAAAACCTCGTTTGTTTCGTCGTTGTAGTGGTTTTTCTCGTACAGCGCCAGCAGATTCAGGCGCTCATTCCAGAGATAGGCGTGCTCACAGGTCATCTCCCACAGCATATCGGTTTCTTTTTCGGTGCATTCGGGAGGGGTATCCTTGCTCACAGCACCGCCGTGAAGGAGAACCAGATCGTCCACGCTCAGAATGGGAAAGTCGGTGGGAACAAGGATGCCGTCACCGTCGGTATCCACCACTTTGCCCGAGAGGATGTCGGTGCGTTGGGACTGCAGGTGGTATTGCTCGATCAGGTCGCTTGCGACCATAAGAACCTGGTCGTCACCACCGGTGGTTTCAAAGACACAGTCTCGTTCGTCTTCGATGATTTCGGTGAGCGTGCGACGCACATGATCGGGATCGCTGAGGTTGACAAAATGCGCTTCCACTTTGGTTTTCAGGCTCTTTTTTTCGAGCCACTCCCGGATGTGGTCGGTATCGTCAAATATACGGTGGGAGGGGCCGACAAAAACGACCTTATCGGGCTTCAGGGACAGCACCCCGATGATATTATTGAGCGGGGATTTGTCGTACAGTTCAATCAGCGTCATAGAAAACACCTCGTTTTAGGTTGATGCTTCATCATAGCAGATTTTGTCGAAAAGGTCAAGCCAAAGTCGAGGAGCGGAAATATACCTAAAAGCCTTGAAAGAAAAGAAACTGTATGGTATACTGGAAGCATATTATCAGGAAATGGGGTTATACAGTATGTGGAAATCGTATTATGCCGATGCAACCGGTGCGTTTGATGCAAGTACCATTGAGCGTACGGAATGCTATGTGAACAACCGACTTGCCGAAAAGCTGCCGTTCAAGCCTGAGCGCAACGATGTCAAGCAGATCTTTTTCGGCGGCGGCAAAGCACGCGTGGTCAATATGCCCGACGGCTATGTATTCACGCTTCCCGCAGACGATTTCAAAGCAGACTATTCGCTCGCCGCACAGCGCTCGCGCTATGTCAGCGACCGCTTTATCCTCAATGTGTCCCGCGAGGACAAAAACCCGTATGCCAGCAAGGACGGCTGCTGGAACATCTATCTGACCGAATGGCTGGAGCGCTATATTGCCGATGATCGGTTCTTAGCGGACAACAACATCTCCCGCACCCGCGAAACGGTGGAGCGTGACGATGTGATCGAAGGCTACACGGTGCGCAATTACGATCTGTACATCAACGATCCCGGTGAGATCGCGATGCCGTATTATAACATCGCAGTCGTACGTAAGATCGACGAGAATATCCTGTTCCATCTCTTTGTGATGAAGTCGGCGACCGACGGCACGGCGATGATGGATGAAATGGTGCGTTCGTTCAAGCAGATCTGGCGCATCGGTGTTGCCAAGAACGATGAATATGCGTTTGCGGGCGATACTAAAGACTACTGGAACGATGAAACCAAAGCATACTACGAAAAGCTCAAGAGCGAAAGTCACACCGAGTGGGGCTTCTTCCGCGCCAGTATGGTGGATAAGGAGGATTCGTCGTATGACTACCAGGACGGTCGTATTCAGCGCGATTATGACCGTATGAAGACGTTGCTGGGCGGCTACGATTACGAAATTATGCCGACCTACACGCATTTGCTGTACGGCACACGTCCCAACGCGTTCCCGACCGAGCAAGCCAATAAGTTTGCGGGCGGCAACGGCTTTGACGGCAAGCCCGTCCTGCAGTACACCTATCAGTTCACCGCCTCCAACAACGAGGCACTGGCGGCGTATACGCCGACGTTTGACATTATGCGCGGCAAGTTTGACGATCAGCTGCGTAAGCTGGCACGCGATATCAAAGCCTACCGCAAGCCCGTGCTGTTCCGCCTCAACAACGAGATGAACACCGACTGGACGAGCTATTCGGGCATCGTCAATCTGCTTGACCCCGATGTGTTTGTGTATACGTGGGAGCGTCTGTACCGCATCTTTATGGAAGAGGGTGTGGACAACACCATCTGGATCTTCAACCCGATCTCCGTGTCAACGCCGTATTCCAACTGGGGCGAATACTTCACCTACATCCCGAATCCCGAGTGTGTGCAGATTCTCGGCTTGACGGCGTATGAGCGCGGCAATGAGCGCGACGAATACATTTCGTTTGAAGAGCATTATCGCCGCCTGTTCCAGAAGAACACGCCGTATTTTGACAAGTATCCGTGGGTCATCTCCGAATTCGGTGCCGGCGCGGGCGGTGCGGCAACCTACAACTATGAGGAAGGTCGCTGGATCTTCCGTGAGCAGGCGAGAAACCTCGATCTGCAGGTGCAATGGATCGACGAGATGTTCGAGTGCTTTAAACGCCGTGATGAGGAAGGCTATGAATTCTGCAAAAATATCAAGGGTGCGATCTGGTTCGGCGCCAATGACCCCGCTTTTGTCGAAGGCAAGGAGTATGTGATGAACTACTTTGAACTGGATGACGGTGTTCTTCCGGCGATCGATGCTCTGCGCCGCGGAATTCAAGGCGAGTAAACCGAAAAAGCAAGAATCGCCCGACAGCCGTCGGGCGATTTCAAAAAGGAGAGAATTATGAAATCTGTTTCAAAACGTGCATTGGCGTTGCTGTGCGCCGTTGTGATGCTTGTCGGTGCCATTCCGTTTGCGGCATCGGTTTCGGCGGCAACAAGCTATGTGTTTATGGAAACCTTCCAAAATGCGGAGTACCGTGAGCATGCCGATGTATACGGGTGGGAAGTGCCCGGATGGAGAGTGTTCAATACTGACGGCGATTCGTACACCTGGTATATAGACGAAAGCTACGACGGTGAGGTGTCGTATGTGTCTACGTCGGCAAACAGCACTGACGGTGACTTCACCCCTGACGAAACCGTCACACTTCCGCCGATCACTCTTCCGGCTTCCGTTGAAACCTCCTTTTATTTTACAATAGAAGCGTGGGCGGAATATCCGTGGGGTACGGATCACTTCAGCGTGTATCTGTCTGAGACACCGATCACCGATCCGCTGTTGCTGACCGCGGAGCAGATCATTCTTGATGAGCGGATCTACGGCTACTACGGCGATCACGAACCCTTCACCTATAATCTGGATGCCTACCGCGGCAAGACGTTGTATTTTGCCGTGCGTCACCACGATGCCAGCGGTATGTGGCAGTTCCACATCGACAATGTCGGTGTTGTGGCGGTGGATGCCGATCGTTTCCCTGTGCGATTTGATCTGGCGGAGGATATCGTGTCGGTTGTTCCGCAAAACGGTGCCTTTGAGGTGATCGACGGTCAGGATTACGCGTTTTCGCTGGCGTTCAATGAGAAGATCAACACGGCAAACGGCACGTTGACCGTGACGGCTAACGGCAAGGAGCTGACGGCGGTTGACGGGGTGTATACCCTTCCTGCGGTGACAGAGAAGCAGAAGGTCTCGGTGGATTTTCGCTACACGGTCGGCGACATCAACGGCAACGGCACGGTGGATCTCGGCGATGCTACACAGCTGTTCTATTATGTCAACGGTCTTAAGGAGTTCAACAGTGTCGAGCTTGCCGCGGCGAACATTGATACGTTTGTTGATCTGAATTCAAACGATATGGCGGCGCTGTTCTATTACATTGCGGGCTTGCGCGCGTATGTCAATGAAAACCTCGACCTGACCCTGCTGTGGAAAAGCACCTATGCCGATTCCAAAAACGGCTTTTTGCAGGCAGGCACGATCGAGAGTGCGGACTATTATCTTGACCGCCGTTTAGTGCTGGATCATTCTGCCGCAGCAGCAAACCGCGACGCGAAGGTGATCTTCAAGCGCAACGGCAAATCCCGCATCGTCAATCTGTCCGACGGCTATGCCTTCTCGTTGCCGTTTGCCGATTTCAAGACGGACTATTCGCTGTCGGCTCTTCGCTCGACCTACGAGAGCGACACCTTTGTGCTGAATGTTTCCGAGGAAACGGGTAACCCCTACGGAAATAACCAGAAGGGTTGGGATACCTATTCCTCTGAGTGGCTGCTGCAGTGCATCGCCGATGACAGCTTCCTGTCGAAAAACAAATTAGAGCGTTCACACGCCAAGGTGGAAGGAAGCACAACGGTGCTCAGCGGCTATACGGTGTGGCGCTATGACATTCACATCAAGGACGCTCAGGATATCGCGATGCCGTATTACAGCATTGCGGTGATCCGCAAGACGGACGAGTTTGTCAAATTCCACCTGATGGTGATGAAATCCACCACCGACCAGGCGTCGGCGATGAATACGATGGTCAAATCCTTCAAGGAGATCACTCCCGTCGGCATTTCGCAGAACGAGCAGGCACCGTTCGAGTGCGAGCCCGATCCGAACTGGAATGACGAAACCGCCGCGTATTACGAAAAGCTGATGACCCAAAGCACCACCGATTGGGGCATTTTCACCGAGAGTATGTCCGACACCAACGATTCGGCATCCAATCTGCGTCAGGAATATGCAGAGCTGTCGCAAGCACTCGACTTCGAGTACGATATTATGCCGACCTACACGCACATCGGCTGGGGCAACACGATGCATTATTTCCCCACCAACACAGCGGCAGAGTTTGCGGGCGGCAACGGCTTCAACGGCAAGCCCGTTCTGCAATTTACCTATCAGTTTACAACGAACAACAACGGCAATGTCAAGGCAAGCGCCACGCCGATGTTCGATGTTGCGCGCGGCGTGTATGACGAGCATTTCCGCGAGCTTGCGCGTGACATCAAGGCATACGGCAAGCCCGTGTTGTTCCGCCTGAACAATGAGATGAACACCGACTGGACAAGCTATTGCGGTATGGTGACACTGCTCGATCCCGACTTCTTTGCCGTTACCTGGGAACGCTTGTACGATATCTTTGAGCAGGAGGGTGTGGATAACTGCATCTGGATCTTTAACCCGGTTGCCACATCTACGCCGTATTGCAGCTGGGGCGAGGATCTGTGCTATCTGCCCGATCTTGACACGGTGCACGCGCTCGGTCTGACGGCGTACGAAATGGGCAACGGCAGTACACTCAAGTCGTTTGAATCGCTGTACCGCGAATTGTATGAGAAGAATTCGCCCTATTTTGACAATTACCCGCAGATCATTTCCGAGTTTGCGGCGGGTGCAGGCGGCGAAAAGCAATATGACTACAGCCGCGGTGCCTATGTGGATACGGTGCTCGGTCGCAATGCTCAGAAGCAGGCGGCGTGGGTGGAAGCGATGTTTGAATGCCTGTCCAAGCGCAATGAGCCGGGATATGAATTCTGTCGGAACATCAAGGGCGCCGTGTGGTTCTGTGTCAATGACTATGCCACGATCGATGACAAGAATTATATTGTGAACTATCTGGAAATTCACGATGCCTCCATAGAAGCGTTCAAAAACGGACTGGCGCTTCATCCGTAAACAACTGCAAGGGGCTGTCGCGTTAAGGAACAATTGCACAATTCTCTTGGCTCCCCCTTTGGGGGAGCTGTCGAGCCGACAGGCGAGACTGAGAGGGTTTTCAACAAAAAAGCAATGCTTTTTCGCTGCTTTTCTTTTACCCTCTCCGTCACTCGCTTGCGCTCGTGCCACCTCTCCCGGGGGGAGAGGCAAGATGGTTTGTGCAAAATGTCCTTAACGCGACAGCCCCTTTGATTTTTTGGAGGAAATGTGGGAGAATCCGAAGGAATCTTGGGCAAATTGCATATTGCTTTGTTCTACATATTGTAGTACACTATCATCAAGGCTATTCTACAATGTGTAGCACAAATTGCCGACAGGGAGTGACGTTATGAAACGTTATTTAAGTATGCTGCTGACCGTGGCAATATTGCTGGCGGTCGTTCCGATGGCGGGCTGTTCGTCTGCACCTGTTGCCGTTAACAGCGAGGCGTTCCGCTTATCGGGCATTACCGATGTGACCGACGACGATGCCGTGAGCGCGTATCTCGTCACCGCTCCGTACACCGACACCTATACGGTTACCTCGCAGGATACCGAAGCGATCCGCCTTTACGACGGCGGTAAATGCCTCGCGAGCGGCGAAGGGGAGCTTTCGGTTGAACTGACCGAGGGTGCTTCTTACACCTTAGAGGTAAAAACGGCGCAAAGCAACGCAATGTTTACGGTGAATGTGCAGGCGGACAATCATCTGATCACTCTGCCGTACGATGTCAACACCCCTGCGGATGTGACGAATGTGTCGCTGGAAAGCAACGGTTCCGATCCGTTGACTCCCGCGCAGGTCAACTATGTCCCGCGTGAAGGCGGTACATATGTGTATTCCAACAACCCCGAGCAATTCCGCCCCAACCACGTCAATCAGGCGTTTATGCGCAACGAGGGGCTGACGGGTGAGGTGTATGTGACCTTTGAGCACGCCAACTATTCGGGCGCATCCGTCTATCTCGGCTATCAGCTGAAAAACGATACCGATCACGATGTGTACGTCACCATCACCAATGTCGGCTATCAGTCAACAGGTACGTGGTTCGGACAGTTAGCGTGGTACGATTTCTATAACACCAAATTCGAGCTTCCTGCGGGCTATTATAATCAGAACGGCACCGTGTCGGCAAAGTATCAGAGCTTCCCCGATTATGCTTATCAGGACTACGAGCCGCGCGTGTTTCAACCGATGACCTACCGCTTGCCCGCGGGTGAGTATTTCTGGGCGATCGGCGGCACGAGCGAGGATGCGTATCTGAAGCTCAATATCGATGAATCGGCAAACGAGCTTGTCAACAACGTGCGCTGTGCCAACGGCAATGTCAAGTTCACCGTTACGGGCGGTGAGGTAACAGGCACGATGTACGCCTATAATGACGCCGCTGAAATCGCCGATCATCCGAAAGCACTCGGCTATGTGGCGGGTGGCTATGCCCAGCAGTACTCGGGTATTGCGCATCATCACGGCGTCATCGATAACTATATGACGTGGACGTTCAGCGATGAAACGAAGGACGGCTCGTTGCCCGTGACCTTCACGAATTATTACGACGATAACCTGCCAAGACAAACCGCTCCGTATGCCGCCTACAACAGCACACCGCACACGGTGGAGCGCGGTACGAGCTGGATGACGCATCTCAATCCGCAGAACGACCACCAGGCGGTCGGTATGGATATGGTGGAATTCATCTGGCACGATGAAAACGGCGATGAGGTCATCATCGACAACGATCACGCCGACGGCGCGGGTCTGCCCGCCAACACGGCAAACTGGATGATCGAATATCAGGATCATTTTACGCTTGTCAACCAAGGCGACACCGCCCGCAAGGTCAAGCTCAGCTTCCGCGATCACGGCACGTTGGCGATGCTGGTGCGTGACAGTCAGACGGGTGAGGTGCTGAAAGCGCGTTACACAATGGGACTGTGCGAGGAAAACACCAGCTACGCCTATGTGGTGACGGTGCCTGCACACAGTGTCAAGCAGATCACGATGGATTATCTGCTGGTTGCCTGCTCGTACGGCAGTGTGAAGCATTTTGCGACCTTGTCAACACCGGAAGGAGAATAAGCGTGAAACGGTTTTTCAGTGTATGTATTTGTGCGGCAATGCTGCTGGCGATGTGTGTGAACGGTGTTGCTCCTGCGTCGGTATCGGCGGCAACCACCTGCACGTTGTCCACAGCAGATGTCCGTGAGGTGCTCAACTACAGCGTGGGGAAGAGCACACTCGGAGATCGCCTTCGCAATCTGGGCGATTTCAACGGCGACGGCGAGGTCAATTCCACCGATTCGCGGTTGATCCTGCTCGCGGTTATCAACGGCGAAAATACGGTGGCGGATGTTCCGGCGATCCGTTTGTCGAGCCTGTCGGACGTGACAGACAGTGCATCCACGCGTACCTACCGTGTGGTAGCGCCGTATACCGATGACTATTCGATGACTTCTACCGACACGGTAACCTTGGAACTGAAACAGGGCAACACGGTGGTGGGAACGGGCCTCAAAAAGCTGAATGTGTCGCTGCAGAAGGGCGAGATCTATCTGCTGACAGTCAAAAGCACGGTTGCCGAGAAGGACTTTTCCGTTACCGTCAAGGCGAACAATCACCTTGTGACATTGCCGTATGATGTCGCAAAGCCGATCGACACCTCGTCTTTTGCACTTTCAGACAACAGCAACACCCCCGTCGCTCCCGCAACGGTTGACTATGTCAAACGCAAGGGCGGCACCTATATCTATTCTAACAACCCCGAGCAGTTTGCTTCTCAGCACGTGGGTAAAGCGTTTATGCGCAACCGCGGACTGAAGGGAGAGGTGTATGTCACCTTTGAGCACGCCAACTATGCAGGACAGAATGTCTATTTAGGCTATCAGCTGAAAAATGACAGCGATCACGATGTCTATGTTACGGTCACCAACGTCGGCTATCAGTGGACGGGTACGTGGTTCGGTCAGTTAGCGTGGTACGATTTTTACAACACCTCGTTCAAGCTTCCTGCGGATTATTTCACTGCTACGGGTGCGATTTCCTCGAAGTACTCGGGACTTGACTACGCCTACCAGAATTACACCCCGCGTGTCTACCAGCCGACGACCTACCGCCTGCCTGCCGGAGAATACTTCTGGGTCATCGGCGGCACCTCGGCGGACGCATACCGCAACATCAATGTCGATAATTCCGCCAACCACTATGTCAACCAGATCCGCTGTGCCAACGGCAACGTGAAGTTTACGGTTTCGGGCGGCGAGGTCACGGGCACGATGTATTGCTATACCAACGCCTCGCAGGTCAAGGCGGAGCCCGAAGCACTCGGTTATGTGGCGGACGGCTATGCTCAGCAGTATTCGGGTATTGCCGACCATCACGGCATCATCGACAATTATGCAACCTGGACGTTTAACGACAACATCGGCTCGGGATACCTGCCCGTGTCGTACACCAATTATTACGACGACAACCTGCCTGCGCAAACAGCACCGTATGCCGCGTACAACAGCACACCGCATTACACGGCAAAGGCGGATACGTGGATGACGCACATCAATCCGCAGAACAACCGTCAGGCGATCGGTACGGATCTTGTGGATTTCCGCTGGCACGATGAAAACGGCAACGAGATCGTCGTTGACAACGATCACGCCGACGGCGCGGGATTGCCTGCCAATACGGCAAACTGGATGATCGAATATCAGGACCATTTCACCTTTGTCAATCAGGGCAACAACGCGCGTACGATCACCCTGCATCTGCGCGATCACGGCACGCTTGCCCTGCTTGTGCGCGACAGTCAGACAGGGGAGGTCATCGACACGGCCTTTACGGCGGGTCTCGGAGAGAATTACACGGTGTTCAGCAACTACACCTATCAGGTCACCGTACCCGCACACAGCGTCAAGCAGATCACACTCGACTATCTGCTGGTGGCGTGCTCCTACGGCACGGTCAAGCACGCTGTGACCATCAACTGAGTGTTCCGTCTTCAGGGAGGAAACACATAGGGGAGCCCCCGCGAAAACAGGCGGTTTTCGCGGGGGTTCGGTTTATGTAAAAATATTTTATTTTTTGCTTGACAAATATTTTGCAAGATGGTAAAATATCGAATTGGTGAGCCCTGTCTATAACTGCGCCCTTTTATAGGAAACGCAAAACGGCATAGTTCACAGAATTTGACGGAAAGGAGAGAGAAGATTGCCTACTTTTAACCAATTGGTCCGTAAGGGTCGCGAGGATCTCGAGAAGAAGGCGAAGGCGCCTGCTCTGCTGAAGGGCTGGAACTCCAAGAAGCGCGTTGCCATCGATCAGAACTCCCCGCAAAAGCGTGGCGTCTGCACAGCGGTTAAGACCTCCACCCCGAAGAAGCCGAACTCGGCTCTGCGTAAGGTGGCACGTGTTCGTTTGTCGAACGGTATCGAGGTTACCTCGTATATCCCCGGCGAAGGTCACAACCTGCAGGAGCACAGCGTGGTGCTGATCCGCGGCGGTCGTGTTAAGGACCTCCCCGGTGTGCGTTACCACATCATCCGCGGTACCCTCGATACGCAGGGTGTTGCGAAGAGAATGCAGGCTCGTTCGAAGTACGGTGCGAAGCGCCCGAAGGCGAGCAAGTAAGAAAGAGATATTCCTGAAAGGCTGAGATTCAGCGGCCATTCTATTATACATATTTGTGTGTAAACGGATGCCCCTGTTTCGGCCAACGAGAGTATGTCACTTTCGAGTACCTATGATATCATTTATATGAAGGAGGGAAGTAAAGTGCCGAGAAGAGGTTCTATCGCAAAACGCGATGTTTTGCCCGATCCG